>JAJRPK010000367.1 GCA_024280785.1 Gammaproteobacteria bacterium | reverse complement strand
GTTAGACCCCCAAATAAAGAATGATGTCGATTTGCGGGCGTTTAATAATCTCGCCGTATTGTATAAAAGGCGCGGCTTGGAGGGCGATGACAAACAATCATTTTATTGGGCAAAGCGAGGTGCAGTGGAAGGACTTCCACAGGCACAACTTTTTTTGCGCATTGTTTTCTAGAAGGTTACGGAACCAAAAAGGACGATGCAGAGGCTGTTAAGTGGATAAAAGCCGCAGCCAATCAAGGCCACACTGCGGCAATGAATATGCTGGCTTCGTCGTATTTCTATGGTGAAATTATTGAGGGGAATATCTACTACGCCTACGTGTGGTGGGATATGTCTGCAAAGCTAGGGAATGAGGACGCAGAACGTGGTCGGCTAGAGGCGCTTGAGTATATGAAGCCTGAGCAAGTTGTTAAAGCTCAAAAGATGGCGCAGGAATGTGTGAAACAGGACTATAAAAATTGTTAAACAAGCCGAATAGAACGACTGCACAGAGATTCGATTTCTTAAAGGTATTGAAGATAAAAAAATCTAAAAGTGAGTGTCCCGTTCAATTCGAGAGAACCCATGCAGCGAATTTCAGAATACTTAATAAGACATTGTCTCGGAGAATTTAAGGATGTTTGAACGGAATGGTATAGGGAAGTTAATTTGTGTCGTCTTGTTATGGCTAGTTCCACTAGCTGTTAGTGCTCAGCAGCTGTCGCTCGATGAGGCAATGGAAATGGCCAACGCCGGTGAGTGGCATGCTCAGGTTCAACTATCAAGCCGATATTTCACGGGCGATGGCGTTGAAATGGATCTCGAGAAATCTTTTTATTGGCAAAAAAAAGCGGCAGAGCACGGTAAGCCCAGCGACTTCTTTTTGGTGGGCAATGCCTATCACCTAGGCCATGGTGTAAAGGTTGATATTGCTAAGGCCGTCGAGTGGTATGAAAAAGCCGTGGAATTGGGGGACCCGACAGCACAAGCAATTCTCGGCGAACTGTATAGCAAGGGGGAACAGATTGAACAAGATTTAGAGCGGGCAGTTGATCTGCTCCGGCGATCTGCTGAACAAGGTAATGCGTTTGGAGAATCCCTACTTGGCGAGCTTTTTTTCGAGGGCCGTGGTGTAAAACCCGATCCCGAGATAGCTTTCAACTTATTCCAATCAGCGGCGAGTAAAGGATGGGCTAATGGACAACATAATCTTGCTGCGTGTTACATCCGCGGCATGGGTACTGACATCGACCTTAAGCAAGCCGCGTATTGGCATCGAAAGGCTGCGGAGCAGGAGCAAATCCCATCAATGCATAATCTTGGGATTTTATTATCTTTTGCCGACTACGGGATGGTTAATATAGAAGAGTCGCATTATTGGCTAAAACGTGCAGCTTCACTTGGCTATACACCCTCGAAAATAACGCTCGGGTTAAGTTTCTATAAAGGGAATGGTGTCGATAAGGATTACGTGGTTGCACGGCAATGGCTTGACCAGGCTACGGCTGCTCCGCAAGCGCAGTTCGTTTTAGGCCTAATTTACCTGAATGGCTACGGCATTGATCAAGATTTGGTACGTGCACATATGTGGTTTGCTCTAGCGGCATCGGGTGGTTGGTCAACTGACAGTACATACGCGGCTAAAGCGTTAATGACGGTCGATGATGTACAGGAAGCAAAACAGTTGGCCCGAGATTGCATTAAGAATAACTATCAATCGTGTTGAGTGTTTTTAATCCGCGATGTTAAAAATGAGTGTCCTAGCCGATTTTCTGAAAGAGAAATGAGATCCTTTCTAGCTTTTGTCATGATGAAATCCTTTCATCGCTGGAGATAAGTGATTGAAATCTTAGTGCTGCCGGCTTTTAGATGTCAATCTAAAAGCGAGTGTCCCGTTCAATTTGTACTTTCTAGCTTTTGTCATGATGAAATCCTTTCATCGCTGGAGATAAGTGATTGAAATCTTAGTGCTGTCGGTGGATGATGTCAATCTAAAAGCGAGTGTCCCGTTCAATTGCTTGCGGTTATTCGGCGTATTGGGTTGTATCTTGGCTGGGGCAGTTGTGGACAGCTGTCCCAGTCGGCCCCATAGCACTAGCGTGCCGAGATAACGAGAAGGGTGCATACTTATGGGGATTGCCCCGTTGTCCCACCTATAGCTTGTTAGTGGCCGTAATTGAATTTTGTAACGCAGTTGGTATTCCTGAGAGCTATGCTACGGAGTTCAGAAAAATGTTAAGATTGGAAAACATTGTACGTAATAATACGCTCTAGAGTGGTTGCAGGCGAAGTGCTGCCCATCTTTATAAAGTACACAAGGCAGTGATTATAGCAAAAAAATTCGCAATGACTGAGTTGCACAATCAGTTCTATACAAGTCACCACAAGAATTACTGATACGCATGTAGGAATGAGTGCTAACGGGTTAACAGGTGCCTGAGGGGTTTATAAGTGATCAAATTGTTTGAAATTAAATCCCTTCGGCACCCTTTTATAAGTGAGTTTGATAGATAGTTTGGGGGTTCATTTCATTAAAGGCGATGAAGGAAAAATATGAATGTACTAGAGAAGGTCACAATTCGAGGATTTTGGGGTGATCACAAGATCGAGATCGATTTGCATAAGGATGTTAATTTTTTTATTGGTGTAAATGGTTCTGGGAAAACTACGGTGATTAATTTGATTGCCGCAGCACTTTCTGCAGATTTTGCAACGCTGGATAGAATTCAATTTAGTCATATAAAAGTTGAGTTGTCCGAAATTGGGGGTAGAAGAAAACCACTGATAGAAGTTGAAAAGAAGCAGACTGAAGATTCAGTGTATGCCAATATTATTTATAGTATTAAGGAAAAAGCCTCTGATAAATTTAAAGTCTATTCTTTAGACGAATACGAGGAGGAAGCACTTCTTCGGGGTCGCTCAGCTTTGAATAGATATAATAGAAGCCGCTTTCAGAATAGAAGCAGGGGTATTATAGCTAAGCTACGGTCGTTGACGAACGTAAGCTGGTTATCAATTCATAGAGCTTCGTCTCCAAATCGGAATTCCGATGAAGAAAGTTATGAGTCTTCTGTTGATCGAAAATTGGTCGAGCTTAGTAATTCTTTAGCTCGTTATTTCTCAGTTTTGTCTGCCAAGGTTTCTGAAGAAATCGCTGACTTTCAAAGAAATATTATTGTTTCTCTACTGGCTGAACAAGAAGAGAGGGTGGTTTTCTCTTCAGTTTTAAGTTTAAACTTGGAAGAGGAAAGGGAGTCGCTTAGTGAGATATTCAATAAGCTGAATATTTCGGCTACAACCAAGTTGGACAAACATTTTCGGCAGGCCACTAAAGCGCGGGATAAATTAAAAGATAAAAATTCGCTAGATCTTTCAGAACTGATGATTTTAGTTAGTTCATATAGGAGTCATCGTGTCGTCCAGGACTGGAATAGACTTCTTGAAAAGCAGGCCGATATTTTAAGCCCAAAGATCAATTTTATTGAAGTGCTAAATAGTCTTTTTCAGAAAAAGAAAGTAAGTATTAATGATAGAAATGAAATAGAAGTAGAGACTAAATCGGGAAAAAAATTCTCTATTAGAGGGCTCTCTTCCGGGGAGAAGCAGTTGATAATAATACTGGGGGAAGCTTTGCTTCAGAGATCTTCGCCCTGGGTATATATAGCTGATGAGCCTGAGCTTTCTCTTCATATCAATTGGCAGGAAAGCCTTATTTCAAATCTTATAAGGTTAAATCCAAGCGCGCAAATATTGTGTGCGACACATTCGCCGGATGTGGTGAGCATCTTTTCAGATAAAGTATTTGACATGGAGCGTGAAATCCAGTGATTTTTAGACGCACGACTAGTGGACTGTCGAATCAACATTTATTCGTCGATGCTGATGCTATCGTTTTTTTAGAGGGGGGAGAGAGTTACTCAAGGGAGGCTGTGGAGTTAGGTCATTTTTCCGAGATATCGGCCGACATTAGGTTTTGGAAAAAGATTTTTAGTATATATTTCCCGAAGGGAAGATTGGTTTTTAGGTCTATTGGCTCGAAGGCGACGGTCAGGTCAATTGCTTTAGATTTACAAAACGGCGAGATTGAAAATGTTATTGTCGCAATGGATAGAGATTTTGACTACATGCATGGCTCGCAAATCAATTGCGATAATGTTCTATATTCATATGGGTACTCGTGGGAGAATGAGTGTTGGTCCGAGGATGCCGTCGTTCAAGCCGTGGTAGATATGGCCGGTTTATCTAATACACTATTTAATAGTGTGAAAGGAGAGGTTGGCGCTCTTTTTTCAAGTTTTGAATCGAAGATTAGACAGGCAGTTAAAGCGGATTCCTTGATGATCCAAAATGGATATTCATTCTTTAACAGAGAGCAGCCAGAGAGGTATATCAATGTACTGAGTGATGGTAGACCAGAAGTTTGTTCTGGTCAGTTGAAGATTTCCTTTGCTGATTCCCGTAAAAAATTAGGTCGCCCAATACGCAGAAAAACTAGCTTGGCTAATAATCCTTTGTATGATTGTTTTGGCCACTTGGTTGCCTGTTTTTCATATCGAGTCTTGATGTACTTTTTAAAATATGTATATGATTTACCTACGCTAGCAAAACATTACGCTTCGGCAGCGATAGTGGATAAATTTGCGTTAAAATTATCTACTGGCAGTTATCCCGATATTAACGAACATTATGTGGCTTCTTTTGCCGGCGTTACTATTTGATTTAGGCGGGAATAATAGAGCGCGTATCATATTAAAGGCTGGGTCGCTGTTTCAAAGAAGAGTCTTTTTTTATTGCGCGCATTATATTGATGTGGAATTTGGGCAGAGTTTAAGAGAAAGGCAAACCTTGTCGTGGATTCTGTCTACTATACGTCTACTAATGAATAAGAGCAAAGTAGAAAATTAAAGATATTCGAAATTATGACCGTAACTCATTGTTTTTATTGGTGCCCGGGGCCGGACTTGAACCGGCACGGTGTTGCCACCGAGGGATTTTAAGTCCCTTGCGTCTACCAATTTCGCCACCCGGGCAGGGTAGGGCTCTTGCTGCTGCACTTTCAACTACTTACTGGCTTGGTAAAACCATTTTCTAAATGGAGGCGCGGGTCGGAATCGAACCGGCGTACACGGAGTTGCAGTCCGCTGCATGACCACTCTGCCACCGCGCCATTTATTCTTTATCTACATATTCTTTAAAGCCATGACAACTGTTAAAACTAAAACGCCCACCCCGTTAACGAGGGCGGGCGCTTAAGAATATGGAGCGGGAAACCGGGTTCGAACCGGCGACCTGTACCTTGGCAAGGTACCGCTCTACCAACTGAGCTATTCCCGCAAATGCTGCCTCAGCTTTTAATCATAGACCCTTAGGCCAGTAGAGCACGATCTTTTACTCAATGATTATTCATACCGATTTCGCGATTTTTCTAATTTTCCCTAAATCCTTCTAAATCTCTCTAAATAAGAAAAGGCTTCTTATCTAATTTTGTCTAAATTAGTACAGCCACCCAAAAGAGAGCGGCATATTCTATGCATAATTGACTTTATGTCAAGCAAAAGTCCAACGCTAAATGTCACCTTAAGTCCCTAGCTTTAAAAGGGTTTTCTCCCGTCTCGGCCTTCCTCTCACAAGCTCTGGCTAAGCTCTCGACTTTGAACGCTATTAATCTAAAATTGCCGCCAAAATGGACATTAAGCTTCAAAAATAGCTGGGCCGCGGCGGTGGGCACAAAAAATCTCTTGAACAGCCAAAAAGAGGGGCTAAGATCCAAAAGACGCTGAAATACTCAAGTATTGGAGTAATGGGGAGGCTACATCGACCCTTTAAAGTCTGGCCAGGCGGCTTTGAGATAAATGACCATCGACCAGATCGTTAACGTCGCCGCTACATACAAAGCCGCAAAGCCCACCGCTTCGATTGTCGAGTCAACCACACTGGTTTGGGTCAATAATACGATAATGGCTACCATCTGAGCCGTAGTTTTAAACTTGCCTAAATACGATACCGCTACGCTGGTCCGCTTGCCAAGTTCTGCCATCCACTCGCGCAATGCCGAAATAATAATCTCTCGGCCCACGATAATCATTGCCGGAATCGTAAACCACGCATGTGGGTAGCGCTCTAGCAGTAGTATTAGCGCCATGGCCACCATTAGCTTATCGGCAACGGGGTCTAAAAAAGCGCCAAAAGCCGTCGACTGGTTTAACCGGCGAGCAAGGTATCCATCGACCCAATCAGTGATAGCTGCCAGAGAAAAGATCAGCGCGGCGCCAATACCTGTCCATTGGTAAGGCAGGTAAAAAACTACCACCAACACAGGGATCAGCAAAATTCGCATTAATGTCAGTGAATTAGGAATATTCATTTAAAAGAAGGGGGGTTCCTTTCGATACTAGTGGCTAACATACACCCATATTTGCTATAACTCTCTGCTTTATACAGTATAGCGATTCTCTGAGAGCCGTTATTATAGCTATACATTGTGCAAGGCGGCATGGACGTCTTGGGCAATTTTTTTACTTATTCCCTCAACTTTGGTTAATTCGTCGATCGTAGCGCGTTCTATTTCTTGCCAACCACCAAAATGACGCAGTAGTTGCCTGCGCCGTTTAGGGCCGATACCTGCCACACTTTCCAGCGGTGAGCTGCTGCGCTTTTTCGCTCGCCGTGCTCGGTGGCCGCTAATCGCAAATCGGTGGGCCTCATCTCGTATTTGCTGTACCAAGTGGAGTGATGGCGCACCGTTGGGCAGCGACATGCGTTTGGCTTCTCGGCCGATAAACAAAGTCTCTAATCCGGGCTTGCGTCCTTCGCCTTTGGCAATACCGATAATAAGAACTTCGGTGATTTGTAGTTCTTCTAATACAGCAACGGCTTGACTCAATTGCCCTTTGCCGCCGTCTATCAGCAAGATATCTGGCAATAATCCCTCACCTTTTTTAATTCGCGTATAGCGTCGTTCTAAAGCTTGGTGCATTGCCGCATAATCGTCTCCACCCGTTATGCCTTCTATATTAAATTTACGATAATCACTTTTTTTGGCGCCTTCTTGGTTAAACACCACGCAAGAAGCTACGGTTAATTCGCCGCTGCTATGACTGATATCAAAACACTCAATCCGTTGCGGTAGTTCGTCTAAGTTTAAGTCTTTTTGTAGTTGTTCAAAGCGCTGATAAATTTGCTGGCGACTATTGATTCTAGCGGTGAGATTTTGTTCGGCGGTATCATTGGCCATTTGAATCCAGCGCGCTCTACCCGCTCTCACATTCCACGAAATTTTGACCTGTTTGCTGGCGGTTGTCGTTAGCGCGGATGATAAACTTTCGCTATTGCTGGGTTCGATGTTGCTTATTATTTCTGTTGGCATGTTGCCGAGACTGCCACCTGAAGCTAAATACAACTGAGAGATAAACGCCTCTAACAACTCTTCTATATTGACTATGAGTCCGGGGTTCGGGTAGTAGCTTCGGCTACCCAGCATGCGACCCCGGCGAACGTACAGTACTTGTATGCAGGCCTGCCCAGAGCTGATAACGGCGGCTACGATGTCGATGTCTCCGCGATTGCCTTCAATATACTGCTTTTCTTGCACGTGGCGTAAATGGCTGATTTGGTCGCGTTTTTCTGCTGCTATCTCAAAGTTTAGATTTTCGGCAGCCTTATCCATTTGTCGTTCTAGCTCTTTACTTAGGTCGTCGTTTTTTCCTTCTAAAAACATGATGGATTGGCGGACAGTTTCGCTATATTCACTGCTGTCGATTTGCTGCACGCAAGGGGCAGAACAGCGACCAATTTGATGTTGTAGGCACGGGCGTGATCGATTACTAAAAAAGCTGTCTTCACACTGGCGAACTTTAAACATTTTTTGTAGTAAATTAAGGCTTTCTCTAACGGAATGACTACTGGGAAATGGACCAAAGTATTTGCCCTTGCCGCGTTTGGCTCCTCGATGAAAAGACAAGCGAGGATAGACATGCTGGCTAGAAACGTAAACGTACGGGTAGGATTTATCGTCGCGTAATAAAATGTTATAGGGCGGGCGCTCCGCTTTAATGAGATTTTGTTCCAAAATCAACGCGTCGGTTTCACCGTTGGTTACGGTGATATCTACCCGGTGAATCTTGGCAACCATGGCGGCCGTTTTTGTGCCGGGAATTTGCTTTCTAAAATAACTGGCTAGCCGTTTCTTAAGGTTTTTGGCTTTGCCGATATATAGATGCTTACCGTTAACGTCGTACATTTGATAGACGCCAGCGCGTTGACTGCAATGAGCCAAAAATGATTTTGCATCAAAGCGAGTATCTTCTGCCGATGAACTGTCGGGCGGTACCGCTTTATTTGCTGTCGATTCTTCTGGGTTAGACACGGCTAAAGATATTCTTTTTTGCTCGCTGTGAATTTATTATATTCTGAAGATGGCTAAGAAGGTAGGTTATCGCGAGGCTTATGCAGGTTTAATCTGGGCTAGGTAAAGGTGACGATTGGCGACAAGGCGCCTCTTCAATTGTGCAAAGAGGGTTCATTATTGTCATGTTTTACACATATTTTACGCATATTTTACGGTAATGGTGGTTCGATCATACCGTGGCGTAGTGCAATCAAGGTCAATTCTATATCACTATTGATATTGAGCTTTTCACAGATACGATAGCGATAGCTGTTAATGGCTTTGGTACTCAAGTTTAGCTTTTTTTCTATCTGGGCTGGGGCATAGCATTCGACAAGCATTAATGCGATTTGTAGCTCTCGTTGCGATAATGCATCAAAAGGGTTGCCGTTGTGATTGTCAGCACTAGCGGCAACACGTTCGGCAACCGTGGATGATAAGTAAGGTTCGCCCTGATGAACCTGCCGAATAGCCTCTACCATATCGTCTACGCCGGCGTCTTTGGTGATATATCCCATTGCACCTGCCTGCATAAACATGGCGGGATAAGTCCCATCGTTATAGCCCGATAGAGCGATTATTTTGGCCGAGTTATTATACGCAAGAATTCTTTTGGTCGCCTCGAAGCCACCAATTCCCGGCATGCGGACATCCATTAACACGACATTCGGTGGTTTCTTTTTGGCCAGCTTTACGGCTTCTTCACCGGATTTTGCCTCGCCCGTCACAATAATATCGTCTATTTCACCGAGCATTAAAATAATGCTCTGACGCACCATGTCATGATCGTCGGCAATAAGTACCTTAATCAATATTCCTTCCCCTTTAACTCTAATCTGGCGCTAGAAGTGCTAGATTACCGAGTTTTCCTTGTGGTTTTGTGTAGATTATAATCCTACGTATCTTTTTACTTTGTAAAACCTTTAGCTAGCCGCTCGTATTGTGAAGTTTAGCAGAGCGAGATTTCGGCTATTTGAAATTTGTTAAAGCAGTTTTTTAAATGAGTCTGGCGTGCTACTCGGGTAAGTATGTTTATTCGCTCGCATCGCTCGCCACTGGGCAATAGTTTTTACGCTAAATTAGAGGCGGATTATAGATTCATTATAGCTGGTTTTAAATAGCTGTATTGTCGTGCCGTAAGAGCAGTGTATGCCGTTATTTATTTTTATGCGGTGAGTGAGTGTGGAGGGCGGACAGATTGCCAGTATCTAGCGGCGACAAGCCTGCTGGATATCGTATAGAATCGCCATTTGTAGCGAGAGACTGCATCGCTGAATAGGCTTGGCCCGCGTTAGAGCTGCTTTAACCCAGCTTTTGTACGGCGAGGCAATTATTGCCTCGATATTATTGCTTCGATGTTGCTTTCGCGTATTACCCATATTACCCATATTCCCGCATTCAGGATAACCCTTTTATGGCTGCATCGATAAAAACGACCGACGAGCTGGCAAAAATGCGTGTGGCTGGCCGCTTAGCGGCCGATGTGCTTGAAATGATAGGCCCTTATGTTCAGCCCGGCGTTACGACGTCCAAGCTCGACGAAATTTGCCATAAATTTATGGTCGATGAGCAGCAGTGCATTCCAGCGCCATTAGATTATCACGGTTTCCCCAAGTCCATATGCACCTCGGTTAATCAAGTCGTGTGCCATGGCATTCCCACCGATAAAAAAGCACTCAAACAAGGGGATATTATCAATATTGATATCACCGTAATTAAGGACGGCTATCATGGCGACACGAGTCAAATGTTTTGCGTTGGCGATGTAGCAAGCCATGCCAAAAGATTAATGGAAGTGGCTCAAGAATGCTTATATCTCGGTATCGATAAAGTGAAGCCGGGTGCTACTTTGGGCGATATTGGTTTTGTCATTCAACAGCACGCGGCCGAAAATTACTATAGTGTGGTGCGCGAGTATTGTGGCCATGGAATCGGCGCGGTATTTCATGAAGACCCGCAGGTATTACATTACGGCAAAGCCGGCAAAGGATTGGTGTTAGAAGAAGGGATGACTTTTACTATTGAACCCATGCTTAACGCCGGTAAGCGACACGTAAAATTAAATCGGCGAGATGGCTGGACCGTTGAAACTACTGATGGCAGGTTGTCAGCTCAATGGGAGCATACCTTGGCTGTAACGGCTACGGGTGTAGACGTCCTTACAGTTCGTAGCGACGAGTCATTTAATGGCTACTGATCACGATATTGATTTAGGTCTTGAGACCTTTGCGCTAGCTTTGGCCGGAAGCATTGATTCAGCGACACAATGCAAGCAACTGTTGCAACAAAAGCAGGGTGAATTTGATGAAGCCTTTCGGCACGGCGTCGATACAGCTGCACTGGTAATAGGTCGCGCTAAATTGGTTGATTGTTTATTGCAGCAGTTGTGGCAGCGCCATAATTGGGATGTAAAGCAAGTCATGAGCCTGATTGCCGTGGGCGGTTATGGCCGTGGTGAGTTGCATCCTCAATCAGATATCGATGTTCTTATTCTGTTAGAGCAACAACCCAGTCAAACTAATTGCGCTGTAATAAGCCAGTTGGTGGCTTTTTTGTGGGATTGCGGGTTAGAGCTTGGCCACAGCGTTAGAACTGTAGATGAATGTGTCAGTCTTGCTAAAAGTGACATTACGGTATTAACTAATTTGCTGGAGTCGAGGCCAATAGCCGGTGATCCATTGTTGTTTGAGCGCTTAAAAGAACTGACTTCTACTCAGCATATGTGGGGTTCAAGTAAGTTTTTTACTGCCAAATGGCACGAGCAGCGTGAGCGACATAGAAGCGTTAACAACAACGAATACAATCTTGAACCCAATATAAAGACCTCTCCGGGCGGGCTTCGTGATATTCAAACTATTGTCTGGATAGCGAAGCGGCATTTGGGTGAAGGCGATATTACACAGTTGGTGGGCCGCGGATTTCTAACGGCGATAGAAGCCGAAAACTTTATCGAGGGCATGCAATTTTTATGGAAGGCGCGTTACGCGCTACATATTGTCGCTAAGCGGCATGAAGACCGGTTGTTATTTGACTATCAAGTTAAAATAGCCGAGCTGTTTGGCTTTGCCGATGATAATGCAAATTTAGCCGTTGAAAAGTTTATGCATGAGTATTATCGCCGGGTTTTACTGCTGGCGGAGCTTAACGACGTATTGATTCAGCACTTTGATCAAGAGATAGTCCATGTTGGCGAGCCTGAGGCGGTTGTTCAACTCAACGAACGGTTTAATGTTCGCAATGGCTATATCGATGTCGTCAGTGAGCAAGTGTTTATCGATTATTTGCCCGCGTTGATCGAAATTTTTGTATTAATGGGGCAGCACAATTATATTCGTGGTGTTCGTGCATCAACCATGCGCTTGATGCGAACCCATCGTGAGCGTATAGATGATGAGTTTCGAGAGGATCCTGTTGTCATTGATTTGTTTATGCAGCTGTTGAGGTTAGATCGCAACGTACCACTGCAATTAAAACGGATGCGGCGGCACGGAATATTGAGTAAGTATATTCCAGCATTCGGAGAAATCATTGGCAAAATGCAATACGACTTGTTTCATATTTATACGGTCGATATTCATACGTTAGAAGTTGTACAAAATATTTATCGTTTTGCGCATGAAGGCTCTGAATACAATTACGTGTTAGCCGCCAAAATCATTAGCGGTAAGCTAAAAATAGAATTGTTATATTTAGCGGCATTGTTCCACGACATTGCCAAAGGGCGTGGCGGTAATCACTCAGAGTTGGGGATGGCCGATGCGCGCGTTTTTTGTGAACGGCATGGGGTTAACCCTCGCGACACAAATTTGGTGGTATGGTTGGTCGAAAGCCATTTGATGATGTCTACGGCTTCGCAGAAGCAGGATTTATCCGACCCTGATGTTATTCGGCAATTCGCTATGCTGGTTGGTGATCGAACTCGTTTGGACTATCTTTTTATTCTCACCGTGGCCGATATAAATGGGACTAATCCTGAATTATGGAACGCGTGGCGGGCTTCGTTGCTGCGTCAATTATATGCAGCGGCTACTAGGGCATTACGTCGTGGGTTAGAAACTCCTGTCGACAAGCAGGAACTAATCACTGAAAAGCAATTAGCGGTATTGGCTCTTTTGCGCGAGGCGGGAGTCGACGAAGAGGCTGTCAAGCGGCAGTGGGAAGACCGCGTGGACGAATATTTTATTCGTGAGTCAGTAGAAAATCTGGTTTTACATACCCAAGAGATTCTGGCACATAAAGATAGTGAGAAGCCATTAATTATCGTTAAAAGGGCTACGGATTTTGGCGAAGCAGCGGTAACACAAATTACTATTTACTGTAAACTTCAAGAGAATCGGTTTTCGTTTATTACCTTGGCGTTAGAGCAATTGAATTTGAGTATTCACGACGCCAAGCTACTGATTGTCTGGGGAGGGCATGTGCTGGATACTTTCTACGTGCTTGACGTCGACAACGATGTCCGTAAAACCAAAGCTAATGCAGCTAACTACGATGAGCAGCGAGCCGAAGAAATCAGAAATAAACTACTGCGAGTTCTCGATAAGCAAGATGACAGATGGCTAAATACGGTTCGTCGTGTAAGCCGGCGTCTTAAAAACTTTGATTGGCCTAGTCAAACGGTGTTTTCTAACGATTATTCACCAGGTTTTAGTGTGCTTGAAGTCATCGCTCCAGATCGGGCCGGTTTATTGGCTGTAGTGGGTCACGTTTTCTATAAGCATAAGCTGCGGCTACATAATGCAAAGATATCTACGTTGGGCGAGCGGGTAGAAGATGTGTTTTTTCTTACTGATAGAGAAAATAAAATTATTGACGACCCGGTAGTTATCGAATCGATTCAGCAGGATTTAAAGGATGAATTAGACCAGCATATGGTCCAATAGAATTTATGAATAGCTT
>JAJRPK010000366.1 GCA_024280785.1 Gammaproteobacteria bacterium | reverse complement strand
AACTGAGTTTTTCGTATTCTAAACTAGATAAACACGCCTTGCCGAGAGGTAGAAAGCACGATAGATACGAAGGGTATATACCTACTTCACTAACGCTGGTTATCAAGCACTCTGGCGCTCACCCTCCGCCCCCTGGACAACGTATCCACAACATTTTAAATCTCACAAACTTACCCATTCGACCGCCAAATGAGGCATAATATCCTCAAAGATCGAAATACCTCTTCGCTTCCCTGCAATTATCAGCTCTCTATGTCACTACTGAAAAACGCCATTTACCTGGCATGGAATGATGTCAAGGCCCGTTACCGAAAAAGCGTTCTCGGCCCCATGTGGCAAACCCTGGGCAATTTGATCGCAGTCGTCGGATTCAGCGTAGTATGGTCTACTTTGCTCGAACAGGACTTGCGAACCTTTGTTCCCTCACTGGCAATTGGGTTTATTGTCTGGCAGCTTGTTGCAGGCGCCATCAGCGAAAGCGCCAATACCTTTTCGAATGAAAGTCAGATCATACGCAACGTGGCTATGCCTCTGTGGTTTTTTGTCGTGCGCGCCCTGGCGCGCCAAGTCATCAATTTTCTGCACAATATTGTCCTCATTATAGGTGTCGTGCTCTACTACAAAATTTCCGTCAACCAGGCTGATGTATGGATATCCTTCCTAGGCGTAATCCTCACCATCACAAACCTGGCCTGGATAATGTTCGTATTCGGAATTTTGGGCGCACGTTTCAAAGACATTGAATACACCATTAATTCTGTATTACCTATTTTGTTTTTTGTCAGCCCTGTTCTCTTCCGACCCGACCGTCTAACCGTGAATTTAGAAATAATCTGGATGAATCCTCTCTCACATTTTATTGAGGCCGTCCGTGCGCCTATTCTGGGCGATAGCGTATCCACCAACTCATACTTGATTCTAGTCGGCATGTTGATATTTGGAAGTATTCTGTCTTACTGGCTATACAATACACGCGCTCGGCGTGTGGCTTTTTGGGTCTAACGCATGGCACAAGTCTCATTTAAAAATGTAACGCTTCGTTACCCGATTCTTAACAGCCATGGCATGTCTTTACGTAACCAGTTACTGCGAATCAGCACTGGAGGACTCATTGAGCAAGAGGCCGGAAAGTCAGTCACCGTCACAGCACTAAAAGATGTCAGCTTTGATTTAAAAGTGGGGGACGCGGTAGGGCTAGTTGGACACAACGGTGCGGGGAAAAGTACTTTATTACGCACGATTGCAGGGATATATCAACCCGATCAAGGAAAAGTGACCTGTAAAGGTAAAGTCGCTACCGTACTTGAGATAGGAGCAGGCCTCGAACCAGAACTCACAGGCTATGAAAACATTATCAATTTAGGCATGATGATGGGGCTTTCCGTATCTGATTGTAAAAAGATTACCCCCGACATTGAGGAATTCACCGGGCTGGGTGACTTTCTTAGCCTCCCCGTCCGGACCTATTCCTCGGGTATGACTATGCGATTGATGTTTGCCGTCGCCACTTCGGTTACGCCTGAAATACTCATCATCGACGAAATGTTTTCGACCGGAGATGCGGAGTTTCAGGAGAAAAGCCAGGAGAGGATACAAAACCTTATTGCAAGTTCTAAAATTTTTGTCTTTGCCTCGCACAGCCCCAAGCTTATAAAGAAATATTGTAACCGCATACTCAAACTCGAGCATGGATCTCTCTCAGAGATCGATATCAATAATTATTCTAAATAATAGTTTCCACCAAATATAATAAGAACCTATGACATACCCACTCCAGCAACTCGTTCTTCCAAACCTGGCATTCGGCGCACCTGAAAAAATGTACGCTCGGGTACAAAATGACCAATGCCTGCCCCTGTTATCACAAAGAATCTTACAATTTACAAAGCATGGTGAAGTATCCTTCGATACATATTTTAACGCTCTGACTGTTCACACCTGGAAGAAGCACTGCACTCTCGATAACCTATCACTCCATCTTTCAGGGGAGGGGCAATTTCTATTACGTTTTGGCTTATTGAGAATGGGGCATTCCCAACGATGGCTTCACGAACAAGCTATCGAACTAAAATCAGGCGCTTCCTTCAGCACCGAAATAACGTCTTGGAAAGAGCTTGACGCTGGCCTCCTCTACTTCTCTCTTACAGCACTCACCGATGGTCAGCTTGTTTCTGGAGGTTTTTATACTTCAACTCAGCCCATAAATTCTATCAAGCTAGGCATTGTGATCACCCATTTTAACCGCAAATCCTATGTGCTGCCTGCGATAAAACGAATACAAGAAGAATTACTTACCGACCCCGATTACAAAGATAAAATCAATTTAATCGTTGTTGACAACTCCAAGAATATAACAAAGGAAGAAGCACCCGGCGCGACAGTGATCCCGAACAAGAACCTAGGTGGAAGCGGAGGATTCATGCGCGGACTACTTCATCTTAAGGACAATAAATACACGCACTGCCTATTTATGGATGACGACGCTTCCTGCGAAGTCGAATCAATCCGTCGCTCCTATGCATTATTTCAGTTTTCAAAAACGCCTAAAATGGCTATTGCGGGGAGCCTTTT
>JAJRPK010000365.1 GCA_024280785.1 Gammaproteobacteria bacterium | reverse complement strand
GGCGGTGACTTTATTGGTATTGGGCGTGCCAGAAAAAACGGTGCTCGAAGATTTTATGTTAACCAATGAGTACACTGCAGATAAAATTAACAAGTATATGTGGATGATTCGACTGGGCTCGTTTTTTAAAACAGACCCCGAAAAAATTCGGCCGCTATTGGGCGTCGAAAAAAGTTTTCTTGAAGCCGGTATCGCGCAAATGAAAGCTGACTACGGGTCTATTGAAAACTACTTTCGTGAGGGCCTTGGCCTTAGCGATACCGACATACAACAGTTAAGGGATAGCTTGCTAGAGGGATAACTGACGAAGCATTTTTCATAGACCTCATTGAGCGCGCTCATTTATAATTAATTGGGCAGTTCTCGCTTTTGAAGTTTTCCGTTATCTACTGATGGTTAGTTATTGTCATTTCGCGGACCTACAGCTTTTTATCGAGTTGCCGGTAAGCGAGCGCTTCTTTTAAGTGGTTAATTTCAACTTTATCGCTGGGGTTGTTTTTATCCAGATCTGCAATAGTTCTGCCTATTTTTAATAATCGGTGGAACGCCCTGGCAGACAACCCTAATTTTTCTATCGCCGCGCTCAGCCAGTTTAGAGCTTCTGTTTCAACCCAGTCATTATCTATTATTTCTCGCGAACTCAATAGAGCGTTGATCTTTCCGCGTTGATTAAATTGACGGTTAATGGCTTGTTTAACCCGCTGCCTGATGGTGGCGGTATCTTCGCAAAATGATCTTTTTTCTATCAACATATTTGCCGGTAACCGACACACGCTCACATGTAAGTCAATTCGGTCGAGCAATGGGCCGGATAGTTTTGACCGATACCGCTCTATTGATGCGGGAGAGCAGTTACACCGTTGCCGGCTGTCACCATAAAAGCCACAAGGGCAGGGGTTCATAGCGGCGATGAGCTGAAACTGCGCGGGGTATTCAACTTGCTGAAGTGCTCGTGAAATCGTAATTTTTCCCGATTCTAATGGTTCACGCAGTACCTCTAACACTTTGCGATCAAATTCGGGAAGTTCATCCAGAAACAAAATTCCTTTGTGGGCTAAAGAAATTTCGCCGGGCTTTGGGTTGCTGCCTCCGCCAACCATTGCCACGGCAGAAGCAGTATGATGGGGGTTTCGAAAAGGTCTTTTTCGCCAGTTGTCGATAATGGTTTCTTTTCCCGCGAGGGAGCTGATAGCGGCTACTTCTATTGCCGAGGCTTCATCTAACGTTGGCATAATACCGCATAGCCGGGATGCCAGCATGGTTTTTCCGGTGCCAGGGGGGCCAATAAAAATCAAATTATGGCCACCTGCGGCCGCAATCTCCAGTGCTCTTTTAGCTTGTGGTTGTCCGGACACATCCGCCATATCCAATAAATTGGCATCAATATTTTCGACTTTCTTTTTTATCGTCAACGGCAGTGGCTTGCACTGATTTAAATGTGCGCAAACTTCCAGTATATGGCTGGCGATGATGGTTTTGGTTTTTAGCGGCAGCGATGCCTCGTTGTAATTAGCGGCAGGTATAATAATTGTCCGATTGCCGTAGTGACTACTTTGAATTAATGCGGGCAGTAAACCACGGACATACCGGAGTTCACCGGACAAGGCCAATTCACCAATACATTCATAATTGTGCAGCTTGTCTTTGGGAATTTGATCAGATGCGGCGAGGATTCCCAGTGCAATAGCGAGGTCGAAGCGGCTGCCTTCTTTGGGGAGATCAGCGGGGGCCAGGTTGACGGTGATCCGTCGCGAAGGAAAATCGAAATGTGAGTTAATAATTGCACTTCTCACGCGATCCCGGCTTTCTTTTACTGCCGCTTCTGGAAGCCCGACAATAGTGAAGGCGGGTAGACCATTGGACAAGTGAGTTTCCACGCTAACTAATGCAGCGTCGATTCCATTGTTAGCGCGAGAGAGGGTAACGGCAAGAGCCATAATGTTTCATCCTTGAAAGCATAGTGTTGTATGTTGATAGGGTTGTAAGTCGATGGTAATTCAAGTCGAGGGTAAGCGGTAGCGTTCAGTATAATTTAGCGGTAGTGCTAGCTAATGCTAAAGGGACTCCAAAATTTATCTTTAGTTTACGGGCTTTGCCTCGGTCAGCTGTTTAATTTCAGCTTCTAGAGCGCAAGTGTGCTCGCTTAGTCTATCTAATTTTTCTAACTGACAATCAAACTCTTCACGGCTCACTAAATCCAGTTTGCGAAAGCCGGCTTCTAATATCGGTCGAAGCTTTTGCTCTAAATCAGTGCGCACATCAGAAGCACTGTCAGGCAGCAGGCTTGAAATTTGTTTTAATAAGTCGGTAATAGCCAGTTTTTCTATCATGAGCACTCCAAATACTTATTATTAAACAGCTACCCAATGGGATCAAGGCGTGATTCTTTGCCGAACCAAATTCTAGTCACTGTATACGTAGGGATGCAGTGAGCAAAACTAAGATAACGAACGAGAAGTTTTAAAACCCATCGTAACACCCTGCCTTAGTGCACCAAAGCGAAGCATTCTTCATCTGCTTGGGCACCAATCCGGATAGTAAATAGTAACCATGAAACAAGATAAGCTATTGATATTTATAAAAAATAACATAGTGGCGTGAATTTTGAATAGACAATGATGTTAGAAATTTTATATTTCACTAAATTTAAATTATGACAAACCACATTGTTGGTAAATCAACTGGAGAAAAAATGTATGAATAGCTTAAAAAAAATGATCGCTGCGGCATCAATGCTTGCGGTAACTGCCCCGGTTCTTGCCGATTTGGAAGCAAATATTGGTGCCACCAGTAACTACTTATGGCGCGGTGTGAGCCAATCTAGTGATTCGGCCTCAATCAGTGGTGGTGTTGATTACAGTACCGATGTTGGTTTCTATGCAGGTACTTGGGTTGGTAGTTTGGGAGATAACACTGGCTCTGAGACCGATTTCTATCTGGGTTTTGGTGGTGACTTTACCGAAGGCGTTGGCTACGACGTTGGTTATATTTATTACTATTATTCTGAACAAGACGGTGATGATGCTGACTTCTCTGAAGTTTACGCCAGCGTTAACGCGAGTATATTTGAGCTAGGCGCATCCTATACGGTAGATGGTGAGGCGAGTGATGATTCGCAGTTTATCGAAGGCGATATTTATGTTTACGGTACGGTCGGTGTTGACTTAGAGGATGATTTTTCTGTTAGTGCCACCATAGGGACTTATATATTTGATGCCGATGGTGCTCTTGTAGAAGTACGTGATGATATGGGGGCTTTACTAGGAATGACGAGAACTGACTATGATTACACGCATTACCAAGTGGCTTTAACTAAGTCTACTGAGGCAATGGGTGATTTTACTCTGGCAGTTTCCGGTACTGACTCAGATACTGATCCGGGTTCCGATACTAATATCGTAGTTTCTTGGGGCATTGCTCTCTAGTGGCTAACAGACATAATATTTTGAGGCTATTGGATTAAGTATTAGCTCTTCAGATATTGCTCTAAAAACCCCGCTAAATAGCGGGGTTTTTTTTCGATTTATTTTAGTGCTATCTCTTCGCTCGTAATGCACCGTTAATACTACTTAGTGACTTATTTCGGTGCATCCTTTTCTAATTTATTCTCATTTTTTATCAAGCACGGAGCGATATTGATTATAAATAGCCTCAAGTGATTGTTTTATCTAAATAAAGTTGAGTTGGCATGGGTGATGCAATCTCTATTAAAGACGAATTTACTTAATTCGCTAGAAACAGATCGAAGCTGGTTCGGTTTTGAACCTGGTTTTATTTTGGAGAGCTCGCAATGAAGATGATAACAGCGATAGTTAAGCCTTTTAAATTAGATGACGTCAGACAGGCATTGTCGGACATTGGTGTAAAGGGTGTCACGGTCACTGAGGTAAAAGGCTTTGGAAGACAAAAAGGTCACACCGAATTGTATCGTGGCGCTGAATATGTTGTGGATTTTTTACCAAAGGTGAAAGTTGAAGCGGCAGTTTCTGACGATATTGCTGAACAGGCGATTGAGGCAATTACTTCTGCCGCCAATACGGGAAAGATTGGCGATGGAAAAATATTTTTAACGGATATCGAACAAGTCATTCGTATCCGAACCGGTGAAACGGGCAATGAGGCGCTTTAATTGCAAGGTACTTATTCGAAGACATTTAGTCTTTGCTAAAGCAGTGGTTCTTATACGGTTTAAAAACGAGGGTAGAAAAAGTGGATAATCAAATATTTGAACTCCAGTATGCGCTGGATACTTTTTATTTTCTAATGTGCGGTGCATTAGTCATGTGGATGGCTGCAGGCTTTGCGATGTTGGAGGCAGGGTTGGTGCGTTCTAAAAACACCACCGAAATCCTGACTAAAAATATCGCGTTGTATGCTGTTGCTTCCACCATGTATATGGTTTGCGGTTACTCCATTATGTACGGTGGCGGTGACTTTGTTATGTTCCTTCAGGGGATTGTAGGTGACGGCGTGACGGGTGCGGCAGAACCGGCAAAGTATGCTCCATCAGCAGACTTCTTCTTTCAGGTAGTGTTCGTAGCCACCGCGATGTCGATAGTTTCCGGTGCGGTTGCCGAGCGGATGAAATTGTGGGCATTCTTGATCTTTGCGGTGGTAATGACGAGTGTTATTTATCCCCTCGAAGGCTCCTGGACTTGGGGCGGGGCATCGGTCTTTGGTTTGTACACTCTTAGTGATCTCGGTTTTTCTGATTTTGCGGGTTCGGGCATTGTTCATCTTGCGGGCGCTTCTGCCGCACTAGCGGGTGTTCTCTTATTAGGCGCACGTAAAGGCAAGTATGGGGAAGACGGTTCAGTCAACGCAATACCGGGCGCTAACCTACCTTTGGCGACTTTAGGAACGTTTATTCTTTGGCTGGGTTGGTTTGGTTTTAACGGTGGTTCGGTGTTGGCGACAGCAAGTGTCGAAAGCGCTAACTCAGTAGCCGTCGTTTTTATGAACACTAATGCTGCGGCTGCTGGAGGCTTGATAGGAGCCTTGATAGTGGCTCGCGTGTTATTTGGTAAGGCAGACTTAACCATGGCATTGAATGGCGCGTTGGCGGGTTTGGTCGCGATTACGGCTGAGCCTTCAACACCTACGGCACTAGAGGCGACATTGTTTGGTGTAGCTGGAGGGGTGTTGGTTGTCATGAGCATCCTGGCGTTAGATAAGCTGAAGATTGACGATCCAGTGGGCGCTATTTCGGTGCACGGGGTGGTTGGGTTATTAGGGCTGCTGTTGGGGCCAGTAACGAATGACGGAGCTTCATTTTCTGGCCAGATCATTGGAGCGGCGACTATCTTCGGATGGGTTTTTGGTGCTAGCTTTGTAACCTGGAGCGTTATCAAGATGGTGATAGGTATCCGGGTCAGTGAAGAAGAAGAATATGACGGCGTCGATTTGTCTGAGTGTGGAATGGAAGCCTACCCAGAGTTTGTTCGAGGAAAGTAAGCTCCCCAAATTTGACCACCTTTTTAATGTGGCAGGGCGCGAAAGCGCCCTTTTTTGTGAGATACTAATAACCTCTCGTGGTTCTAGCCTTAGTGCTGTTTTTTAGCGGTCAAAATTTATTCAGGAGTCAGAAGATGAAATTGGTAACAGCCATAATTAAACCATTCAAACTTGATGATGTTCGTAGCGCGTTATCGGATGTAGGAGTTCAAGGAGTTACGGTGACCGAAGTAAAGGGTTTTGGTCGGCAAAAAGGTCACACCGAACTTTATCGTGGTGCTGAATATGTGGTTGATTTTTTGCCTAAGGTGAAGCTGGATATTGCCGTTAGTGATGATGTTGTCGATGCGGTTATCGAAGCGATTACGGAGTCTGCAAAAACGGGAAAAATTGGCGACGGAAAAATATTTGTGTCCAATCTTGAGCAAGTAATTAGAATCCGAACCGGTGAAGTGGGCAATGACGCAGTGTAGTTTTTATTGTACTTTATATAGAAAGGTCGCTTAGGCGGCTTTTTTTTGTCCGCGCCGATATTTTTTCAAAAGTATCGGTTGTAAATACCCCTGTTTCTAGTGGGGATGGCTAAATAGTTCTTGTTAGCGGTAATTTATCAGGATTGCTTAAAATGTTGTTTTTTCTCTATGTATGGCATCGATATTTTACAGTAGGTACTAATTGGTGAGCATTTCACCAGCTAGTGCCTGCTGTGTCAGCTAGGCACAATATCTAGTGGTATATGGGAGAGTCTCTACAATAATAAAAAATTAATTTTGTTTTTCGATAAATAGCGTGGCGTTTTTTTATTTCTTGTCTATAACTAAACATACCTCCAAAAATGACAGTTGGTTTGTCAGTATTTGCTTTAATCGTTGAGAGTTGTCCTGTGAAAAAGAAAGAAGTAAAAATCGTCAGTGTCAAGAAAAAAACTGAGTCTAAAAAGACTGTGCTGAAAAAGACAGCGACTAAAAGGGCTGCACCCAAAACGACTGCACCCAAAAAGGCTGCACCCAAAAAGGCTGCACCTAATAAAAAGCCCAGCGCAAAGAAAACGGCGTCTAAATCTAAATCCTTGGTATTAGATGAAGCTTCATCGGCAAGCGAGCTGAAGTTAGCAAAGGTTGCCAACGTTGATTTGTCTTTTATCGGTTCTAAAGATGAAGTGGCGGAAACGCGCACGGTGGCAAGTAGAGATCGTGTGCGAACTCTACTTGATTCCGAAGTTGAGTTGTTTCTTAAAGCGGGCGGTAAGATCAGTAATATTGCCGCAAATGTTATGGGTGATCCACCGCGTAAGCCTGAGAGTAACTACGGCAGCCGGCCAATATAATGGGCCTAATTTTTATTATTATATTAGGCTAAATATTATTGAGTACGGTCGGTAAATCCTGAATATTTTTTATAACGGCATCTGCTTCGATGTTTAAGTCAGCAGCCTGCATTGATTTTGGTTGCTTCGCCCCACTCTTGTCTTTCCTGCTTGCCTCCCCATCATTTTTTAAATAGTTTGTGTGATTGATTTTTTTATCGGTTGTTGAACTGATGGAATCGGCCTTCACATTGTCGAACCAGATAGCTTTAAAGTTAACTCGTTTAGCTCCAATGATATCGCAGTAAAAATCGTCTCCAACGTGCACCACTTCTTCAGCATTAGTTTTCGCACCAAGAAGACCGTCGATTTTTTTAAGCGCGGTTAAAAAAATCGTTTGATCTGGTTTGCTCGCATTAACTTGTTCTGCTGATAAAGTAAAAGAAAAATATTGACCAATATTGGTCTTGCTGGCGTTGGCGTTACCGTTACTTATTGCACCGAGTAAATAGCTTTCAGAAAGCTGTTGAAGCATCTCTTCAACTCCGTCATAGCAATTTACGGCTTGTCTAAGCTGGTAGTGAATTTGAAACGATTGCTCGGCGATTTCTTTTGCCAGCGTTTCACTGTAACCGCTTTCTTGCGCCAGTTGGAGGATAGTTGCAATGCGCACCTTACTGATTTGGTGGCGATACTCGTTGTTTTCTTTGAATATTTTAAACCGGTAAGCGCCCATTTCTTTTAGGCTATATTTATCGGTAAGTTTACTCGCATTAGTTTTTAGCCATTGATACGTTTCTTTTTCCGCACGGATTAGCGTAGGTTTTAGCGGCCATAGGGTGTCGTCTAAATCAAAGGTGATGGCTTTAATTTTATTCATTATTCACTGGCCGGGGCAAAGGTTTTTTGGGGCTAGTGGGACGGCTATTTGTTAACGTTTGCTTGATGGCTGTGCGTCTAATGTGCGCACGTGGATGGGTCTTGTCGTAAACGCTAGCCAAATGTTGAAAGTCTAGATGAGTGTATATTTGCGTGGTCGATAAATTAGCATGGCCTAGCAACTCCTGAACGGCGCGAAGATCTCCGCTAGATTCCAGTATGTGGCTAGCAAACGAGTGCCTTAGCATATGCGGATGTAAGTTTTGTTGGTGGGTCAAATGCGCAGTTGCTACCTTTAGTCGTTGTTGGATTGCCCTATGAGATAGGCGGGTTCCTCGAAGGCTAACAAACATTGCTAGTTCGTCTCCATCGGCTAACGCATTTCTTTGTTGTAGCCACTTTGTTATAGCAGTTATGGCAGCTTTACCCAGTGGCAGGATTCGTTGTTTACTCCCTTTACCGGTTACGGTTATAAGGCCTGTGTTTAAATCGACGTCGGCTATGTCTAGCAATGCGAGTTCGGCGAGTCGAAGTCCTGATGCGTAAAATGTCTCCATAATTGCGTGGTCACGGACTAACAAAGACTCGTCGCCAGCTCTTTTTTTGGTTCTGCCAAGATTTGGTTTTGCAGCATTGTCGAGCAAAGCTTTGACTTGATCAACGTCCATGGTTGTCGGTAGTTTTTGTGGAAATTTTGGTGCCTTAACATCATTGGCTGGATTAAAGTCACGAGCGGTAATGGGTAGCAATTGTTGCCGTGAAAAGTCAAAAAAACTGCGGATACTGGATAACTTTCGTTGGATGGATCTCGGTGCCAACCCTTGCCGATGCAGCTTGCTGGCAAACATTCTTACTGTGGGAGTATCGATGTCTTGAATTAACTCTAACGGTATATTTAGGCAGTAAGCAGAAAATCGATCCAGGTCCGCTTGGTATGCTTTAACAGTATGGGGGGATAGCCTTCGCACTATTCGAAGGTACTCAATAAAATTGGTAATACCGTTGGCTAATGTGGGCGGAAAGTCTGGACTAGCTATCGATATAGTTGCGCTCGGTAGCAGCGGATTATTTGTTATCCGCTTACTCATCAATGGGACCTTTGCGCGTAATAGCTGGCTTATTCGATTTTATTAGCATTGGTAGCGTGCAATAGCTGAGTCGTTAGAATGTCGGCGAGATAATCTAAAAACAAAGTGCCGGTTTGATTGTCATAGTGGTTGGGGTCTTGGTGGGCTACCGCAAGCAACAAAACGGTGGGCGAAGAAGTGTCGTCAATGCCGATAGGGCGACAGGCGATAGCGGCAGACCCTATCGTTTGCGGTATGGCTTGCGGGGGGGCAAAAATAAAAGCGGCTTCATTTTCACGCAAACTACCGCATAGCGAGTGGCTGTTAGCAATGATTCCTTCAATTTCTTGTGATGCGCTGTTGTAAGAGCGAACATATTGTTCGTCGATGTTATTGGTTAGTGTGCTGTTATGGTCGGTAAGTAGTAATAGGCTGACAGATTCGATATCAAAATTCTTTATTAATCGAGTTTTAAGCAAGGAAAACATTTGTGTCAAATTATTAGTGCTCAATAGCTCTAATACTAAAGATTGAGTTTTTTGAAATAAACTATCATTTTCTTTGGCGATATCAATTAGTTCGCCGAGTTTGTGGCGTGATTGAATTCCACGATCTCTGAGAATGGCGACTTGACGTTCGATAAGCGAGACAGCGTTACCGCTAAAGTGAGGCAATGTCATGTCCGCTAAAATAGTGGGGTAGTGACGAAAAAAGTCAGGGTTTGCTACTAAATAAGCGGCGACTGTTTCAGGGCTTATAGCGTTATCGTTATTAGCTGAGCCGTTATTAGTTGAGTCATGAGAACTATGCGACGCTGTGGTTTGCTTTGCTGTTATTGTAGCTGATGTCATATTTTGATTTTTCCGTCGTAGACTTTGGTGGCACTGCCGGTCATCACTACGGGAGCGCTACCGCCAGGCCAATGAATCGTTAAATGTCCGCCGAGTAATTCTACATCCACTGTGGCGTCGAGGATGCCATTTTTTTGCCCGGTGACGACGGCAGCACAGGCGCCGCTTCCGCAGGCTTGAGTTTCGCCAGTTCCACGTTCAAAAACCCGCAGTTTGATAGCGGTGGGTGAAAGAATTTGCATAAAACCAACGTTGACTCGCTCGGGAAAGCGTTCGTGCTTTTCTAGTACGGAGCCGAGTTCTGACACTGGGGCATCATCGATCGAGTCGACAATGATTACTGCGTGAGGGTTACCCATTGATACGGCGCTAATTTCTGTGCTACCCAAGCTATGCTCTACCGTATAGAAGTTGGCCTGCTCTTTAGCGGCAAAGGGAATCTTTTCTGGCGAGAACTGAGGTATACCCATTTCAACTCTAACGGTATTGTTTTGGAGCACATCGATAGTGAGCAGTCCATTGGCGGTCGACACTAATAGCTTACGCTTACCGGTTAATTTTTTATCGATCACAAATTTGCCAAAACAGCGGGCGCCATTGCCGCATTGTTCGACCTCGTTGCCATCACAATTAAAAATACGGTAGTGAAAATCAGTATTGGCTGTGGCAGGAGGCTCAACTAATAAAACCTGATCACAGCCTACCCCCCGGGTTCGGTTGGCAATATACCGAATTTGCTCGGCGCTCAGGTTGGCGTCTTGCGATAACAGATCGATAACGACAAAGTCATTACCTAGTCCGTGCATTTTAGTAAATCGCAACTGCATAGTGAGATATCTATTTGGTGAGGTTTATCCGTTCAAATTTAATCAACGAAATGAAAGCTCTGTAGCTAATCGATGGTACGTTCACCGCGAACCAGGTCTTCCATGGTTTCGCGGTCTCTGACGAAATGAAATTTGTCGCCATCCACGATAATTTCTGAGGCACGTACACGACTATTATAGTTTGAAGACATAACAAATCCATAGGCTCCCGCAGAGCAAACACACAGTAAATCACCTTCTGCAATGGCCAGCTCACGATCTTTACCCATGAAATCTCCGGTTTCACAAACGGGACCCACTACATCGTAGTTTTTTAGTGGGCCTTGAGGGGCCTGTACGACGGGCAAAATATTAAGCCACGCGTCGTACAATGCGGGGCGAATCATGTCATTCATAGCAGCGTCAATAATGGCAAAGCGTTTGTGCGGATTTTCTTTGATAGTATCGACGCGAGTAATGAGTACGCCTGCATTCGCTGCAATCGAACGGCCTGGCTCCATAATCAAGGATTGAGTTCTGCCCTTCATAGCCTCAATGAGAGATGCCACGTATTCTTGTGGGCTAGGCGGTTGCTCATTTTGGTAACAAACGCCCAATCCTCCGCCGACATCAATGTGTTGTAAAGAGATGCCTATCTTTTCAAGTTGATCGACTAGGCGTAGTAAGCGCGTTAGTGAATCATTAAAGGGAGTTAGCGTTGTCAGTTGTGAGCCAATATGGCAATCGATACCAACGATACGCAGGCTATTGAGAGTGCTAGCGTACTGATAAACTTGCAGCGCTTGCTCGATATCTATGCCAAATTTGTTTTCTTTGAGTCCGGTAGAAATATAAGGGTGTGTTTTTGCATCCACATCGGGGTTAACCCTGATCGATATAGGTGCAGTGCAGCCCATGTTAGAAGACACCTCGGCAATTCGGTCGAGCTCGGTTACCGACTCGACATTAAAGCAGTGAACGCCTACTTCTAAGGCACGTTGGATTTCTGAGGTGGATTTCGCAATACCTGAAAACACAATTTTTGCAGGATCACCGCCTGCCAATAAGACACGTTCTAATTCACCCGCCGAGACGATATCGAACCCACTACCCAGTTTGGCAAGTACGCTGAGCACGCCGATATTCGAATTGGCCTTAACAGAAAAACAGACGAGGTGGTTGGTATTACTGTCGATGTCTAAGGCATCTCTATAGGCGAGATAATTTTGTTCTAAAGATTTTTTAGAATAAACGTATGTTGGGGTGCCTGCAGCTTTTGCAATTTCTGTAAGCGAGCTCTGTTCGGCCATCAGCTGGCCATTTTGATAGTGAAAGTCTGACATGTTACAAATAGTAGATCCTGGAAAAAAAAGGGGAATAAATTTCGGTGCTATTTTTACAGCACTTTATCGTTAATTTCCTTATCGGCGGTCGATTCTTTGATGCTCACGGACTCCGTTGTTATGGTCGAAATGTCGACCTTTGCGGCTGGCTTTTCCTGCGGGAGGTAGAGGGCGCCCTTTTGGCCGCAAGCGAACAGTAAAGCCAGTAGCGTAATACCAACGAGCAATCGAACGATTTGGCGCATGGTTTAAGTCTCGTGGATCAGCGATGCCTTGATTACATCATGAGCCCGAGATTATAACGAGCAAAAAGGCATATACCCATATAGGCGGGCTAATGAGCATTGGTATTTTGTCGCTAGTGAAAGTGGCCGTAGCGAAGGGATAAGGGAAATCGGATTACCGTTGCAGCGGGGTATTTAAAAGCTATTTAGCTAGGCGAGTCATATAGAAGAGCGCCCGGTTAACGGTTTAGAGATAGAAAGGCTTGGTTGAGCTCTTGTTCTAACTGAAGCTTATAATGTAAATCGTGAGATAAGCTGGCCATTTCGTTGTAGTTACCGCCGATATCTATGTCGGTAATGTAACATCGATAAGCCGTTTGCCCCGGTTTGCGATGTTTTTGAATCGAACGGGCAACTTCAATAAATAGATTTTCACCGAGAATCGAGGAATCAAATTTACTGTCGCCACAATAAATGACCCATTTGATATCGCCAAGTGAGCTTTGTGTTCCAATCGCTTTGATGGCCAGGTAGTTAGCGCTAATGTTTGATTCGGTCGGAACAGGGGTAGTGCTGTAGCCAGTCTTGGTTTTTTGGAGGGCGTAAAACTCTATGTCAGGTTGCCCTACAGGGTAATGAGTTTGTAGCACTGATGAGGAAGTAGCTTTATCATCTTCTAACGTCGATGAAAGGTCGACGGACTGTGATGAAGTAAATTGACGTAAAACACTTTGTTCGATAAATCGGCTGAGCGGCAGAATAAATGCTCGCGTACTTTCAAACGGAATAATTGAGATTGATAACGCTTGCTGATGGTCAATGAGATAGGTGTTGGCTTGCTTGCCATTCACCTCATAAAATACTCTTATCGTATTATCGGGGCTTCTCTCTCGGCTATGGGCGGTAGTACTGTCAGAACGGACTGATTCGAGTGTTCTGCTGATGGTGTTAAGCGGGTGATGAGTTAATGCAAATCGGTCTATAACAATCGGGCCTGCTGCGTCTGGATTGCCTAAATTTACAAGTAAACTCTTTTCTGAATGGGTTTGAGTGACAATGGGATTACCATCCTGCCAATACATCAGGTGGAATGCATTGGCCGATTCAAATATATATCGTTTGTTCTGAGAGTTTAATTGTCTTGGCTTGTTCAAACCAGTGTCGCTGTCTTTATTTTCTCTGTTCTTGTATTCGATACGTCCTTTGTCTTCTTTACCCTTTGCTTTATTGTGAAAATAACAATCTTCAATATCGTCAAATAATTGCTCTATGCGTTCAGTAATAGCGGTCGGTCGGGTTGGGCAGGCACAAAAAATGGATCTTTTAGGAGGCTTGGTTTCACTGTCTGGTTTTGAGTAACTAAAATAGTGTGTTAGGCATTGATCGATTGCTTCGCTGCCGTCAAAATGATAGCAGTAAAATTCATTCCAGTTGTTGCTGGCAACTAAAGTGATGCTTGAAATTAGATTTTCTTGAATGCCGCTGTAAGATAGAGGATC
>JAJRPK010000364.1 GCA_024280785.1 Gammaproteobacteria bacterium | reverse complement strand
CACTCAAAATTGATTCGGACCGCAAGGGAAGTGAATGACCAGAAGCCAAAGTGGGTAATTGACAGAGTCGTAGCCTGTGCTGAAAAATTCAAAAATCCTGTGATAGCGTGTTTAGGCTTGGCTTTTAAAGCGGATGTGGATGATCTCAGGGAGTCGCCGGCCTGCGATATTGTAAAGGAACTCAGGAAAAAAAATATTGGAAAGATATTAATTTGTGAGCCTAATCTGACTCAACATGAGGATTTTCCATTAGTGTCTATGGACGAAGCGCTGAATAATGCGGACATTGTATTATTGTTAGTTGACCATAAGCTGTTTTGTTCGCTGAGTGCGGCAGATTTTAAAGAGAAAATAGTCATTGATACTAGAGGAATTATCAAGTGATAGTTGCAGGGGTCGGTGCATGGTGTGTTTTTAATGACGATGTACAGTCGTAGATATCTTGGGCTGGTGCTGAGTTGAGTTTTTCGAAAAGTGTTAGCCTTGTTTCGGCAATTAGTTTTGCAAGTGTTTTGGTTTCGCTTGCTTATACGTTATTTGTAGCCAATGTTTTTGGTGTCGGCCGTGAGGTCGAAATATATTTTGCCGCAAGCCAAGTATTTAGTGTTTTTGTTGCGTTATCTCAATCAGGTCAGCTGGTTGAAGCGTTTATTCCCATCTTTCATAAAATAAAAGTAGATTACGGCCTACAAAAGGCTTTTTCAGCCTTTAGTGTGGTACTGAATTGGATAGCAATACTTGCATCCGTTTTGGCGCTCTTGATTTTTCTTGCATCAGATATTTTTGTCGCTATATTAGTGCCAGGTTTTGATCCCGCTGATCAGGATATGGTCGCCCATGTGGTTATGTTATTTGCGCCTCTAATATTGTTGCAAGTGACAATGGCTTTTATGAAGGGATTGGCTACGGCAGAAAGTATATTTGGCTGGACGGCTGCCCTGAATCTTGGAGGCAGCCTAATAAACTTGATTGCTGTAGTGTTTTTCTATCGTTTCGGTTTGTGGGCTTTGGTATATGGGTTAATAATTGGTGTCATTTTTCAGTTCATTGGAATATTACTTTTGTTGCTGCTAATGGGCTATCGGCATCAATTTGTACTACGAGTTGATCACTTTGATGTGTCTGTTGTTTTTCGTCGATTGATGTCTACATCGATCTATGCTCTGTCCGCACAAACTAGTGGAGTACTCATGACTTCGGTGTTGAGTGTATTACCACAGGGCACATACGGGGCCTACAATTACGCGTTGAGGATATTTTCCAAAGCCGGCTCAGTGCTAATGAGGCCTATATCGACTGTGTTTTTTACCCAGTTTTCTGAAGCGTATGCACGCGGAGAGGAGGGCTTAAGGCAGCTGGGCACGGCTGCGCTAAATCGGACTTTGTTAAATGTATCCGTGGCGGTGTTGGCTTTGATGTGCTCGGGTAGTTATATGTTAAATGCTGTCTTAAGAAGTGATTCTTTTCCGGCAGATAAAGTTGCATTAAGCACATTATTTCTAACGATTTTTATTTTTTCTTTTGTGGCGACGGGAATGGGGATGATTGCGAGGCTGACCGTTGTGACTATAGGAAAATTTGATTTGCAATATTACTTGTTTAGTGCTGGTCAATTAATTAATGCGCTGTTAATTTTTATACTAGTTCCCCTGTTGGGGACATCAGGGGTTGTGTTAGTAATTATATTGAATTATTTTATACCGGCATTAATTTCAGGCTCTATTTTGTATTCTTTTAGGCCTGAATTATTAGTCATTTATGATCGACAGCAATGCGCTAAGTGGTTGGTAGTTTTAGTGCTGCCATTAGCCTTGGCTTTCTTTGCTCAAGGATTTTTGCCTGGAGCGGAACAGTTGTCCCGCATAATAAACGTGACTTACGGATCAAGCTTTCTTCTGGCCGTGTTTGTTGTTGCATTTTTTCTTGCAAGAATTTTGCGAATTCAAGAGGTTGAGGATATGGCTAATTGGGTACGTGGCAAGATAAGAAGAGAAAGTAAATGAAGGTTTCCCCATCCTTCAGTTGGATTCAATTCGCAAGCATTACCTGATGGCTGTAGGCAGTAAAACACCTGACGGCTGTAATACGGTTTGATTTTCATCAAGTGCCACGAGCTTTTTCTGGCCATTAATTACCGCACCAAGCTTGGGCAATTCGTAGAGATTAGATAAATAGATAAGTCGCATATTAGAAAATGGATTGACAACTTCCTGCCAGTAAGTTGTATCAGTTACTGATGTGCCTGCAGGAACATCGCGTACCGCCATATAATAGGGCTGTGTCGGTCCAGTGGCATTGCGCACCTGCGTTATTTGATCTTTATACCAAAGTCCGTCATTAGTAGTACGGCCACTATAATTTTGAGCTTGACCTAGTTTAAATCTAACGCCTTTTTGCAGAGGTTTATCTATTCGTAGAGTCCAAACGTAATTGCCCCAAGCGGGGGAGTATAAGAACTCCCCGTTAGCCAAGACATTCTGAAAATATACATCCCCTTGAAACCAAGTGTATTTTGGTGGCGCCCAGTTGCTTAAGCCCAGTCTTATCTTGGGAGGGGCATCGCCAGCAGTATTGTGCTTTATCTGTGTATTGTTTTTAATGACGATATTTTCGGCAATAAAGGCCTGTCCGGAGTTCTCGACAGATATCGGAGTAGGGATGTGTTCATCCCGTGCCCCACGTACGACCAAACTGTAGGGAAAAATACTCCCACCAGTGATTGTCATATTCGAATAAAACATTGCCCATGGGTTTCCGGAGATACTAGTAACATCGTGAGTGGTTTTTATATATATTCGTTGTGCCTGTGTGCTAGGAGAATGAGTTGGTGGAATTAACGGTGGTGCAGGCATAAAGTGAAGCATCGAATTAACCATTTCGGCATGTATCTCACGGCTAATATCGACACCAGCAGAATCATCATTTCCCCATTCTAATGCCAATGGTGTATGCACTGTGTTGTTCTTGAATTTGCCGGTGACCTCCAGCTTTATTTTCGCAGATTGGCTCGATCTATCAGCTTGCAACCCGTCGATTTTAGGTATCGCAGCTCCGGGTAGAGCAGCGTTCCAGGTATACAAGCCAGATTTAGAATAGCCAATATCTTCATAAACGGCATGGAACGCAGTTTTTTCTGATGAACCATGTAGACTTTTAAGTAGGAACCCACTAAAGCCTGCACCACCAAATTTGAATATGGCGCTGCCTCGCATGCGACCCCGAACACCTGGATAGAAACCGGGGTTCCCTAGAGAGCTACATACACCGTCTAAACTGCTTTTAGCGGGACCACTACCTGGGTAAGCTGTCCTAAGGCTGTAGGGATCTGTTATAACAACCTCTTTCAGCCAGACATCAGCCGCAGGGTGAGAGTTTCCATGGGGGCGAAGCTCGATACTAGCGTCATTAAATTCACCACTAATTTCAAGCGCAATAGCATCCTTTCCTCCCACGCCTGCGTTATAACCTGGAGTAAGTGATCCACTATCTTGAAATTTTGGCAGCGTTATTGAGGCGACGAAAAATGCTGGGCCCCATGTATGGTGGAAATCGCTATGCAGCTTTACTGGAATTCCACCAGGAGGGTAAGTGGTCTTTAGGATGTCATTTCCTCCGGGAGCAAAAATTTCGATTAAACCGGAATAGGAATACCATCGAATCCTTGGGTAAAAACTTTCGTGCAAGGAGTTTTTACTATCTACATTATAGAAAGGGTTTGTGCATCCTCCATGTTGTACTCGCCATTTCGAGCCTACGTTCCATAACCAGGGAGATTTTATATTAAAGTCTGCATCCTGAAATGTAACTCGGTATGTTGAACGCTCTTCGCCAATCTCCAAGCTACCAGTGGGCGGGATTGGGAAGTGCCACATGCGGTGATGTGAAACGATCTGGCCATGTGCTCCCGTCGTGCTGGGATGAGAAGCATCGCTTGATGGGACATTGTAGATAGTGATATCTTTGGTAGGGGCTTTCATTTTGAAGGTATGCATTCTCCCCCAATCGATATAAGACATTACCGCATTTACCGGTGGGGGCCGCCAAATGAGCGTGGTTCCCAAATTCTGCTTTAAATTCACTAAAAAAGGGGCGATATCATCTCCTTCAGCAAAGGGAAACCAGCTAAGTTCTATTGGGAGGAATTCGGTGTTGAAGTTTTTGCCCGCGCTGGCTTGTCGTCGCCAAACCCATTCGGCAGCGTCGCCTGCTGGCGCGGGTGCCGAGGTGACTAGCAAGTTATCCATTACCTGATACGGTTTAGTACTGCCGGTTGGATATCGCTCTGCAATGGCGGTACCACCAACTATTGCAATCTGTTCACCTTCGAAGTCTGGCGTCCTGGAACCTAGTTCAACCAGATACGTAGAATCTTCCGCGCTGGTATGTAAGGCTGTCGAAAGGATGAAAACAAGTGAAAAATTCCAAAGACTAAAGAGAAATAAAGGCTTCGATTTAAGGTGCATGGCTATCTCTTATTTGCATCTATTGCCCACCGCAGATATGGGCATTAGCATTTCCAATATCTGGCGGGGTGTCGTAGGCTAAGACTACTATGTTTATATGAGGCAGATACACAGAATACTTTACAGGCTCAAAGCTAAGGGTATAACCTAAATAATTAATTCGGCTTTACCGGTGCAATGTTTCAAGAACGCCTTCCTTTTTGAGCGTTTCAAGCGTTTCTTTCAATTCCCAAAGAGGCACGTCAATTAACTCGGCAATTTCCAGGCTGCTCAACGCGCCATCGGCATAAGCTAAAAAATTCATCATAGACTTAACTTGCGCACTACTATTTTTTGCACTTACCGTTGGATACAATCCCCTTTTTCCCAGCTGAGGTTCGCAAAGCACTGTTGAACGAAGAACCTCATCGCTTTCAATGCATTCAAGGGACCTTCTTAGCACTTCAAATCCGCCAAACAAACCTGTCGGTGTTACAAGGTCGAGATCGTCTAAAGATGTATGGTATTCTGGGTAAACTCCATATTTTGAGCGCATGATAGAGCAAATCGGTAGATTGATACCCGGGCTACAGTATTGACGCTCGTCGCTTCCTCTATCTAAATAACTATAGGCAACGTAATCAGGCTGAGATCTCTTCAATACGTGTAAGGCAGCTTTATCTGATAAGGTGTCTCCTTGGCGTGATGGCAAGTACGAATAGGCTCTATCGTCTCCTATGCAGGTAATATTAAACCCTCCTACAACCTTCTCTTTCATCTCTTTATAATTGCGGCTTAAATAGGTAATTGAGCCTATGGTCTCTGGAATAATAACAATGCGATAAGTATATTTTCGGTTTTTCAACCCCGCGAGCCAATTCGCAAGAAATACCGTAACGACAGGGCCGGAAAGTTCATTGTTCGCCATTGAAGGGTGGCAAAGATAGCTAGACAAGAATATTTCTTTATCTGACTCGCCTGGCATAATAATTTCGCCGTAAGTTAGTGAGCCGTGCTTTAACTCACTATCAATAAAAACTTGGTATTCACCTGACTCAAGTTGATCCCGATCAACTTGAGTCAGACAAAACCCCCAGCGCTCCTTGTAGTACGACGTTATGTAAGGGATAGCGTCGGGCTGCTCAGGAAGAGAGTAAAGGTGCTCCTGCAACTCATCTAGAGTAATTTTCTTATTGATTGGAACGGAATAGCCCATCACATGCAGGTTGTGAACTTGAAATTCACAAATCTTTTTTCCATTGGGCGTAATTATATAGGCATCTCTTATATTCCACTCTTTCGGTACTTCCCAGTCAAAGCTCACCGTACCTGTTGGAACTTCCGTAGTTACTAAACCCGGCATATATTTACTTAAGATTTCCAGCGACTGACGAAAACCTTCGCCAGTGATGCTTCTACAAATCGGAAAAAGTTCTTGGCATAGCTCATGCATCTCCAGCCCAAGATCACGCATTTTATTCGCCATCGATACGATAGAGATTATTTTTAGCCTTGCCAGACTTAATGATATCCGAGAGAAAGTTATACATATCTTTAGCGAGGATAGTTCTCAGACCACAGCCTTCATGGGGTTTGTTTCCAGAATAGAGCCCCGCTTCCCACATAAGATCCCCCGCTGGATTACCGCTGGTTATAACTCCTTTATCAATATCCCTTACGTTCATACCATAGGTTTTTAATTCCGTGTGCCCTGACATGTCTGTATAGCTGCCGGTAAACTCCTTAAGATAGCGATAATCTACTTTATGCATTTCCTCAACATGATGATAAAAGGTCATGCTGTCTTGATCAGAAAGGTCTAACGACGCAATTCTACCATTCATTCTTAGCAGTATTGCAAAGGGGGAATCGTTATCATAGGCACTAAAATTATCCACTCCTTCGAATTCTTTAGCCCTCGCCCCAATTGCAGCAAAGGAATATACCGGATGCGATGTCCTGATTGAATTAGGGTATTGCCTTGCTAGCTCAGTAAGAACCCCCATATGAGAAGGGGAGTTTCTTATATCGAATGCACCGCCTTTGGTAAAATCGAAATTAAACAAGGGAACTAATAGAGTGCCCGTCGGCCCGACGGCGCTTAGAAAAGATTCTAGGATATCCTCCCGTTTAAGAGTCACACCTTTTTCACGGTAGCGTTTAAACAGTCGTTTGATGCTGGTGTGCAAAAGTAGTACGTCACCGCCTTGAACGCCAGCCCCTCTCCACTCATCCGCCAAAGTTTCTATCATGAGCACCCTCTCTATTTATGTATCACACAACAAGGTAATAGGGAAATTATAACAAAGAAGCACAGTTAGTGTATCCCCCTGAGAAAAACCTAAGTAATAGAATTAGAAAAACAACTTAAGCTAATTAACTCCTATTTATAGAGTCAGAACACTTATTGCCTAAAAACAAAATCAGAACGGTCTGTAATCATTGCAGATACGATACGATTTATTTCTGTTTCATCTGAGTCATTCATATGAGAAAAGGTTTTATCGGAATAGCCATTAAAAACACCGGAATTGCTAAGTTTTATAGGCATAAAGTGCTGGTACTCAAACATCATTAAATAAAAATACTTCCGTGCCAATAAAACTTGATCTTCTTTTAGTTTGTTTGTTTTAATTAGGTTATCTAAGATCTCGAAATAATTAGCCTCGCTCGTAGCATCAAAAGTAAAACCTTTACCTCGATAATGAGTGTCAGAAATCAGCACGATGGGTTTTCCCTGCAACGCCATTTCAATGCCCACTGTAGATGTGTGGACAATCCCTATGGTGGATACGTCGAGAATGGAGAAAGAATGAATATCCATCTCCGGGTCTAT
>JAJRPK010000363.1 GCA_024280785.1 Gammaproteobacteria bacterium | reverse complement strand
GCGTTTGACCAGTTTTCTTAGGGCCGGTGTTTCAATTTTTTTACCGCCGCTAAATGGGTCGAATAGTACTCTCTCTCCGTTTACTTCTAAGCGGCAAATAAAATGCCCCGGCACAGCAATCCCCGATATCTCCCAGCCAAGTTCTTTGGCGATATGAATACACAAGATAGAAAGAGTAATTGGCATTCCTTTGCGTCTATCAATAACAGCGCATAGATCAGCATTTTTTATGTCGTCGTAATCGTCTAAGTCACCGCTGTAGGAGTAATGATCAAATAAAATGGTTTGAATGGCCTTTAACTGACATTCGATAGGATTTTTAGGGCTGTTAATTAACCCAACAAATTCATCAGTTTCCTCAGTATCTTTAGCAGAAGATGCAATAAGTTCTTCGTACAGGTTTAAGATATCTTTCGTAACTTTGCCGAGATGATCCAGATAATAGGCGATGGGATTGCTCGGTCGAGATGAGAGAGCCAAGGCAGCAAGGCCGACCTTGATATCGGCATCGTCCAATGTCCCAAGTTTTTCAAGATACTGCTCCCGATCGAACGGAAAGTTGAACGGCTTTGTCATTATAAGATGGCTCCAACGAGTCATGATAGATGGCTTTAATTATTACCTATACAGATTTTAAGACAATAGTTGGTATTCGCGATTAGAATGATACTCTCTGCAATCCATATAACAATGAACTCAAACGAGCAAAATGATACAGAATGTAGATGTTGGTAGATGTTAACAGTACAAGCGTCTACACAGTACAAGCGTCTACGATACGAATCATAATAAGATGTCAGTCATTTTACAATGGACTGATGTTTACGGTACAAATGGTTTATACAAAATGATGGTTGTACATTAATCGTTAGAGAAAAGATAAAAAGGTTCTACTCATGGCTAAAAACACACTCGATAATACGTTTTCCAGGCGAACACTGCTGGCGACATTGGCCACCTCTGCCGCTGGCGTTGCTATAGCTGATACGAGCTTAGCAGGAACTCGGGTCCCTACTTCTGCAGCACAGATCAACCGTTGGGATATCACCACTGACGTGCTGATTGCTGGATCCGGTGCGGGAGGTATTTCTGCGGCTATTGAGGCGCGACGTGCGGGCGCAGAAGTCCTGGTCGTAGAAAAATTGAATAAGTTAGGTGGCTCGTCGGCAATGTCGGGTGGCGTCGTTTACGCCGGTGGTGGAACCGCGCTGCAAAAAGCGTTGGGCTACGAAGATACTGTTGAAGCAATGTATCACTATATTGCAGGGGCCGGTCGTAAGCACCCTCATCTCGATAAAATCGAACTGTATTGTGAAGAAAGCGTTGCACACTTCGATTGGTTGGTGGAAAACGGGGTTCCCTACAATAAACTTTTCAATGGGGCGAAGGGCCTGGGGTTTAACGAGGCGTCGTTATATTATTCGGGCAGTGAACAAGCGTGGCCGTGGCGAGACCAGTATCCCCCCGTTCCTCGGGGTCATGTACCTTGGGAAAAAGGCCACCAAGGCGGACGCAAATTAATGGAAAGCCTACTGATGTCGGCACACAAACTCGGGGTTAAATCACTTAAGCGTGTGGCCGGTGAGCGATTGATTGTCGAATCTGATGGGCGGGTTGTCGGCATGATCGCGGATGTCAATGGCGAGCGAAAAACTATCAGGGCGAAAAGAGGGATAGTGTTAGCGTGCGGGGGTTTTATTCACAACCGCGATATGGTCAAGCTGTACGCGCCAGAACTTTACGATTGTTCAGCGCCATGGGCCAATGCCGGTGATTTGGGTATGGGCATTCAGATGGGAATGGGGCTGGTGCGGCCGCGTTACGAATGGATCAAGGCTTTGCTATTTGCCCTGTTTATCCGCCTGAAAATACGATAGCAGGCATAGCGGTTAATCGAAACGGTCAACGGTTTACCACCGAAGAGGCCTATCATGCGGTGATGGGTAACGACGTGACCTTTAAGCAAAATGGCGTAGCATTCTTTATCTGTGATCGAGAGAGTGATCGTCCTTTGGGTTCGGATAATCAACCGTTAGTAGCCGAAGCTAATACGATGGCAGAGTTGGAAGAAAAAGCGGGTTTCCCATTAGGAAGTTTGCAAATGTCAGTGGCCTATTACAATGAACATGCTGCCAAGGGCAAGGATCCGATGTTTCATAAATCGAAAAAATATTTGTCACCTATCGATAAACCACCGTTTAAGGTTTATGACTTGTCGGTGGATAAGGCGATGTATAGCTCCCATACCTTTGGTGGCTTACATACTCGTCTCACGGGGCAGGTCGTCGATGTTTGGGATGAAAAAATTCCCGGGCTTTACGCAGCAGGGCGTACGACTTCCGGACTTCCTACATCGCCCTACATTGCCAGTGGAATATCGGTTGGCGACTGCACTTTCTTTGGTCGTCAGGCGGGAAAATATGCCGCTGCTGAAAAAGCATAAAAAGTAAATAAAAAAGGCGTGAATATGTTTAGCAAAAAACAAAATTGGATGTTAAGCGTTCTACTGTTTGTATCGATGGGACAAGCCGAATGGGCGAAGAGCGAATCATTAGCGGACTATAAGGGAGATATCGACAGAGGGAGGTTGGTTTTCACTTCTTGCCGTACCTGTCATTATCCTGAAAAGATAGTAGGTCACCATAACGGCCCTAGCCTATACGCCATTTTTGGCCAAACGGCTGGGAAACAGGAGGGCTTTGATTATTATTCCGAGACCTTTAAAGCGGCTGAGTTTGTTTGGACGCCCGAAATGTTATTTGCCTGGCTGGCAGATGTTGATGGAATGTTTCCTGAAACCACTATGATGAGCCTCGGAGTACCTGACCCACAGAAACGGGCGGACCTTATTTTATACCTGCAACAATTTGACAAGTAACGGTTAAGCAAAAATAATTAAACGTTATACTTATTTCTTCGTCCGGTATTTTTTATAACAGGG
>JAJRPK010000362.1 GCA_024280785.1 Gammaproteobacteria bacterium | reverse complement strand
GATCTCGGCCGACATAATTTGCGCTATCGATAGCTAGTATCAGTATGGCTTATTCGCTTATTTGGCAGTGAAGCTCAGGCTGTTTTTCGCTCCATCGTTAGCTCAAAAAATATAAACCCTATCGATAAACAGATTTCACGGTTAATATAGCGTCGTTTAAAAATTACTATGCGCTGCCAAGTATTGTCAGCACTCATTAATTATTGCCTTTCTATCAATCAACGACTAAAGAACGAAAAACCTATGAGCTTTTACCCACCTGAACGCACTCTTATGGGCCCAGGCCCTTCCGACGTAAACCCCCGTATTCTCAGCGCCTTGGCTAGACCAACCATTGGGCATTTAGATCCGGTGTTTATTCAACTAATGGACGAGATTAAAGAGTTGCTGCAATACGCTTTTCAAACCAAAAACGAGTTGACCATGCCCATTTCAGCTCCCGGTTCTGCCGGCATGGAAACTTGCTTTGTCAATTTGATCGAACCCGGTGATACGGTAATCGTTTGTCAAAACGGCGTGTTTGGTGGTCGGATGAAAGAAAATGTTACCCGCTCTGGTGCCACGGCGATTATGGTAGAAGATGAGTGGGGTCAAGCTATCGATTTAAACAAAGTCCGTGATGCGATAAAAAGTAATCCTAACGCTAAAGCTTTGGCCTTTGTTCACGCCGAAACATCTACCGGTGTTATGAGCAATGCCGCCGAACTCTGTGCGATGGCAAGAGCGGCCGATATGCTATCAATCGTCGATACGGTAACGGGCTTAGGTGGTATTGACGTCGATGTCGATGGTTGGCAAGCCGATGCCGTATATTCGGGAACACAAAAATGCTTATCTTGCGTACCCGGTTTATCCCCTGTTACGTTTAGTGAACGGGCAGCAAAAGTTATCAAAAATAGAAAAACGCCCGTCCAGAGTTGGTTTTTGGATTTAAACTTGGTTATGGGTTACTGGGGTAGCGGCGACAAACGAGCCTACCATCACACTGCCCCGGTTAATTCACTTTATGCGTTACACGAAGCCTTGACCCTGTTAAAAGAAGAGGGTTTAAAAAATAGCTGGGCGCGACATCGATTGAATCACCTTGCCCTCAGTGCCGGTTTGGCAACCATGGGACTTGAGCTATTGGTCGAAGAAAGTGCTCGCTTGCCTCAGCTAAATTTAGTCGGTATTCCCGAAGGTATCGATGACGCGACGGTACGCTCGGACCTACTGAATCAATTTGATTTGGAAATTGGAGCTGGCTTAGGAGTTTTAGCCGGTAAAGTCTGGCGCATTGGCTTAATGGGCTATGCATCTAATCCAACTAACGTAAGATTATGTTTGGCAGCACTGGAAAACAGCTTAATTAAACAAGGCCTTGCGATTGCCGGAGGTATTGCTATTTCGGCAGCCAACGCAGTTTATAATAAGTAGTCGTCGCTAACGAAGGTCCTCGGTCTCAACCCAATACGGTTGTTAGTGCTAAAATGCGTGTTTTAAGCGGTTAAATTGAATCGCTTCAGAAATTTCTTTTGCAAACTTTTCTGAGCTGAGCTTTGCCAGTAATTCAAATGCTGCCTGATAACTCACTGACCCGCCGTTTGATGTAATCACTTTATCGTCGACAACAACATTTTGATTGTACTGCACATTGATTTTGGGGTATGCCTTAGCCAGACCTTTTTCACCACCTGCCCAGGTCGTAGCATTTTTCCCGTCAAGAATGCCCGCCTCTGCGAGTAAAAAAGCTCCAGAACAATTGCTCGCCATCCACGAAGCCGACCCGCCTTGTTTTCGGATAAATTCAATGAGTTGCTTATCGTCAAGAACATCACCCATATCATACGCACTAGGAACTAGAAGAACATCCAGCTCCAATTGATCGTAAATGGTTTTATCAGCAATTATTTTCAGCCCCTCTTCAGAGGAAACAACTTTATTCTTCGTCGCAGAAATAACAACCACTTCATACGAAGAAAACCACGATTTTTTTGTTGCCGCACCAAATACCTCGATTGGAGCGGTGACATCACTCGTTAGAAACCCCTCGAATACCAGAATCCCTATTTGTGATGAACCCGCGTTAGCAGAAACTGTCATCAGAAGGAAAATCGTGAGGGATAATAATTTGCTGATATTTTTCATTTAGAATGTCTCATTCAAAAGCGATTAACTCTGACAATCAATCAATACTTTTATCGTCGATTCGGTGTCTCGGGCTTGATCTAAAGCCTCGGTAAATTTCGATAACGGATAATGGTGGGTAATAATCATTTCGGGATCTATTGACATTTTTTCTAACATTTCTATCACTTGTGGAAACTCATCCGGATAGGCCATTGAACCTCGAATAGTTAATTCCTTAGACAGCACAGACACCAAATCAATGCTGGCCGGTTTTTTGTGCACACCGACCACAACGACTCGCGTATGAGATTTCGCTAAACCAACGATTTGCTCAAAAACTGCCGTTACACCCGTCGCCTCAAAATACACATCCGTACCGGGCACATCGACACCGAACATCTGATCGCTGCCTTGATGCCGCTGGATAAACGTCGCTAAATCACCAGATCCCACAGTAAACGTTGTTGCACCAATCTCAGCCGCTTTCTTAAGCCGCGACGCAACAGTATCGACAACGATAACGTCTTTAACACCGTAGTACTTTAAGACCATCGTAATACAAAGTCCGATTGTGCCGGCGCCAAAAACAACTACCTTGTCATCCGCTGTTACACTGCCTTGATGAACCGAATGCATCGCTACAGACATAGGTTCAACCAAAGCCCCTCGATCATCGCTAATTGAATCAGGTATTTTTTGCACCGCTGCAGGCTGCGCCGCTACATCCCTTACTAATAAAAAAGGAGCAAAACCCCCTTCTGGCCCAAGATTACCGATGGGCAAGTCGACTTCCATGGGGTTTACCACAACGCGATCACCGATCGAAATTGAAGTAACGTTGCCGCCCACTTCCGTCACCACTGCTGACATTTCATGGCCAATTGGCATAGGATTACCCGGACCTAACAAACCACCCATGGCGATATAGCCAAGGTCTGACCCACAAATTCCACATTGCTTCACGGCGACCACGACATCATTCTCGCCACACTGTGGAACGGGCACGGTATCAACACGAACATCGTCGATACCATGAATTTGAGCTAACAACATATTTTCTACTGGTTTATTCATCACGTAACTCACTCTTAGCAATGATCAGAGTTTAACGGCGCCTTTAGGCAGGTCTTCATTTTCACACGAACCCGCTTTAATTAAGGCCCAAGTGGCAACGACCTGTGAGCTGCCTTGTTGTATTGTTGGAATTTCATACCGAAATCGCTGATCACTTGAAAACACCACAGCATCTCCTTTAGCAGGTCGGAAACGGTAATTAAAGAAATCAAACCACAAACCGCCGCCTTCATAGTCGTCATTTAAGAAAATAATAATGCTCAAATCCCGATTAAAAACCCTTTCTATAAATTCAGATTCTGGATTAAAAATTTCAGCATCAGCATGAATAGGCAACATGCTGCCTTCAACGTAACTGTGAACTCTGGGTAGTTCGAACCAATCAACGGCCAATCCGATTGATTTTTCAATTTGCTCTTTGCAAACCCTAGTAATACAGCTATTTAGCACAGTCTGATCTTTGTAATCATCATTCGTTTGAGTAACATTGACGGCTCCAGCCAGCAGTTCATTGTGCGCAGTATCTTTG
>JAJRPK010000361.1 GCA_024280785.1 Gammaproteobacteria bacterium | reverse complement strand
ACTGTTACTTTCAGCTTGTTCGCCTCATCCTGGTACGGGTGTCTGGAAAACAACTGCGGGTAATGAAATGGGAATTGATCGCTTAGTGGTGGGCTTTGAAGGGAGGGCTGAATTTATTACACGAAAACGGGACAATGCAGTCTGGCACTGTTTTTGGGGAGCGGCGGATAAGAAGGACTTGAGCCTGGATTGCACACCTTCTACCAACCCGGAAAACAAAAAGAACTATATCTTAACTATTAATGATCAAGGTTTAGGTGAATTGCGGCATGAGTCTAAATTGCTTGCTACTTTTATTCGACTGGATGAAAACCCCTCACCGCCGTGAATCAACACCTTACGGTTGAACATCACATAATCATCCTTCGTATTAGTAATTCCAGATATTTGTTATTGTTTCAAGCGAACGAGATCCCAACAACGTACAATCTCCTCGCCTTCTTTTAAGACTCAATAAATCAATGCAGGTTCACATACACGATCAGATCAGTGATATCCCGGCTGAAAGCTGGAACGCATTAACTCATGTTGGCCACCCCTTTATCCAGCATGAATTTCTGCATGCGCTGGAATTACACGGCTGTGTGGGCGAAGCTATGGGCTGGTTGCCGCGTCATATCGGCGTCTATGATGATGACTTACTTGTCGCGGCAATGCCCCTATATATAAAGACTAATTCATACGGTGAATTTGTTTTTGACCATGCTTGGGCTGATGCGTATGAGCGATCTGGAATGCGTTACTTTCCCAAGCTGGTGTCGTCGATACCCTATTCTCCCGTTACGGGCCCTCGACTACTGAGCCAAACTCATCGGCGTGAGGAGCTTTTACCCGTATTGTTACAAACAGCCGTAGAGCTTGCTAATTCCATAGAGGCCAGCAGCTTCCATTGTCTGTTCCCAAATAAGGACGATCAGGATTGGTTGGAATCCCAAGATCTTTTAGTGCGTCACGACTGCCAGTTTCATTGGCATAACTACGGCTATACGTCCTTTGATGATTTCCTACAAATACTCTCGGCGAAGAAACGTAAAAATATTCGTCAAGAACGCCGACGGGTCACCGACGCTAAAATAAACCTGCGACGGCTTGATGGATATACCGCAAGCGATCAAGACTGGAGAGTCTTTGCCAGTTTCTACAATGCAACCTTCGAAGAGAAATGGGGCTATCCAACCTTGAACTACGATTTTTTTCGAATGGTCGCCAAGTCCCTACCTGAACAGACTATTCTAGTCTTAGCGGATAAAAATGAGAGATGTATTGCAGGTGCTCTCATGTACCGAAGCGATGACACGCTTTATGGCCGTCACTGGGGTTGCACTGAAACGATTAACAGCCTGCATTTTGAAGCCTGTTACTACCAAGGCATCGAATATTGTATCGAACAAGGGATTAAGAGCTTCGAACCTGGAGCACAAGGTGAACATAAACTGTCACGCGGCTTTGAACCCACTCTAACACGTTCCAGCCACTGGCTACGCCAACCCGATTTCAAACAACCCATCGAGCACTACGTGCGCCACGAACGTGAAGCGATGGCCACTTATATTAACGAAGCTCAACAACACCTCCCTTTTAAAGAAACGTAATTTATGAAACCCTATTCCGAATCCTGCGATCAAAACCGAGACGCCATTCTTCAAGTTATACAACCTCTTTTTAAAGATCGTAAGAACGTTTTAGAGATAGGCAGCGGCACGGGTCAACATGCCATTTATTTTGCACAAAAAATGCCACAGCTTATCTGGCATACCAGTGATAAAGAAGAAAATCATCAAGGCATATTGGCATGGATAGAAGAAACGGCTCTGGATAATGTACGAGCGCCTATTTCGTTGGATGTCAGTCGTAATAAATGGCCTAACCGTGAGATAGACGCCGTGTTTTCCGCCAATACCGCACACATCATGAGCTGGCCCGAAGTAGAGGCGTTAATAGCCGGTGTTGGAGCACAACTTGCAAACAACGGCCTATTCGTCCTGTACGGCCCCTTCAACTACGGCGGAAAATTCACAAGTGATAGCAATGCGCGTTTTGACCAATGGTTAAAAGACCGAGATCCCCAAAGTGGTGTGCGTGACTTTGAGGCGCTCGACAGGCTCGCGTTAACAGCGGGTATGACATTGGAAAACGACTTCGAAATGCCAGCCAATAACCGAATTCTTTGTTGGCGTAAGTCTTAGGGAACGTTCTCATACGATTATTGCCGCTGCTCCTTTTTTCGAGTCGACGTGTCAGACTAAGTAGGAACTAATACAAATAACACCTATGACAATCGAAATTCTAGCCAAAAATATCTGAGGTGATATTGGTATACCAGCTATGGAAATACTGTTCTTCTCGCGCATGAAGCTCCATTGAAGCATCCATGGGTGTCAGTCCGCCGGCCCCTTTAACGCCTTCAATTGTCTTTCCGTCTTCACTTAAACGGTAGACCATCGCTACAGAAATACCATAGTGATGTGCAACAATGGAGTAACAGGTATTCGTATACGCAGCCGTACCCGGCTCTTCACCTTTAAGCATTGCTACAACTGCGGCCGCACAGACTTTAGCTTGGGTATTTGCCGCATAACCGGACTTCGGCATTGCAGTTGCGATGGCAGCATCGCCTATGACGTGTATGCCTTCATGTATGCTTGACTCAAACGTCTTTACATTGACCGGGCACCAACCAGAGTCGTCGGTTAGACCGGCATCCTGTGCAATCTTCCCTGCTTTTTGCGGTGGAATGATATTAATCACATCACCCTTGAATTCGTCACCAAAGTCCGAGATTAAAGTATTACTGTCAGCATCCATTTCGACAATGGTGTTGTCAGGGCCTGGCAACCATTCCAACACGGCTTTATCAGTACCATAGCCATAGAATTTTTCCCAGGCTTGTATGTATAACTTCTGTTTAGAAAATGCTTGTTTGGCGTCCAGTATAACCACCTTGGACTTGGGCTTGTTATCTTTTAGGTACATTGCGATTTGGCTCGCACGCTCATAGGGGCCAGGTGGGCAGCGAAAGGGGTTAGGCGGAGCGGTAATTAATACGGTGCCGCCATCTTTCATCGCTTCCAGTTGCTTTCGCAGCAACGCTGTTTGGGCGCCGGCATCCCAGGCATGAGGAAATTTCTCAGCGAGTTCACTGCTGTAACCTTCAATCGTATCCCATTTATAGTCGATACCGGGGGATACAATACAGCGATCGTATATATACATATTACCGCTTTCAGTGGTAATAATTTTTTTGGTCGCATTGATAGCCGTTACTCTGTCGTGCACCACTTTGACATCGTGCTTTTTCATACCGTCGTAGCCAAATTTAATCGAATCCAGCGTGCGGCTGCCACTCAATACTTCATTACTCATGTAGCCGGTAAAATAATGTTTATTGGCTTCGATAACAGTGACATCTAGACTGGGGTCGGCTCGCTTAAGATACTTAGCCGCAGTACCTCCTCCCGTTCCACCACCAATAACAACCACTCGTT
>JAJRPK010000360.1 GCA_024280785.1 Gammaproteobacteria bacterium | reverse complement strand
ACGAAGAGATGGTCCAGCAATATTGTCCAAAACTGGCTGCCGAAGGTGTATGGAAACAAGGAACAACATTTGACGATGGCAGTGGAATACAGCTGGGGCAAATCGCGGGAGGGCAAGCCATTCATATGTCTCAGATTTTTTTAACCTCTCCTTTTTACCCGCCCGAAAGTATGCTCAAAGGGATTTTGGTCAATAAACACGGCAAACGTTTTATCAACGAAGACTCGTACCACTCGCGCTCTGCTGCTGCATGTATGAAACAACCCGACGGTATCGCCTATATGATATGCGACAACGCGATCTTTGGTCGTCCCGAACTCAACATGCAAGAACTCATCGACGCTTGGGAAACCGTCGAAGAAATGGAAGCTGATTTACAATTACCCAAAGGCTCATTGAAAACAACCTTAGCTGAGTACAATGAACACGCAGTAAAAGGTGATGATCCCGACCAGCACAAATACATCGATTGGCTGCAACCATTGATAGAGCCTCCGTTTGCGGCTCTTCAGTGTTCATTTGAAAAGTCCACCTATACGGGTTTTACCCTGGGCGGATTGCGTGTATCCATGGATGCTGAAGTTCTTAATGCCGATGGAGAACCCATAATTGGGCTCTACGCTGCTGGCGCCTGCGCATCTAACATTGCCCAAGATGGCACTGGGTACTCTAGCGGTACCTGTATAGGAGAAGCAACCTACTTTGGTCGCAGAGCGGGACGACATGCAGCATCACTTGACGCCGCCGACTAAACGCTGCCTGTAAACACCGCCCGTAAACACATAGACATAGGGCGGTCTAAATCAATAAGATTAAACTGATCCTATCCATTTAATGGAAACTAAAAAATATGATCAAATTACCCGAAAACAAATGCAATAACTCTGATTACCTTGTCTTAATATTACTTTCTTTTTTATTGCTTTCAAGCTGTAGCGACACAAATACCCAGCGCGATAGTTTAAAGAAAGATGCCTCTGTCACAACGGTTAAGCAAGTAGAAAATAACAATAGTATATTGGTAGAATCAGCTCCTTCTCAGCAAACAATAACCCGTACCCTGCCTTTTTTTGGCGAGCTGCACGTACATAGTCAAAACTCACCCGATGCTTATTTAACCGGTGTTCGGGTAGGCCCAGAAGATGCCTATCGCTATGCCCGTGGCGAGTCTATCAACCATATCAGCGGCGTCAAAATTCAAAACACAGAACCGTTAGATTTTATGGCTGTTACCGACCATGCTGAGTATCTCGGCATTCTACCCGCACTAGCAGACCCGAACGGGCCGCTAGCACACACGAGTTATGCTGCAGAAATACTTAGCGGAGACGCTGATCGCTACCGTAAAGCAACACTCGAAATACTCTATACCTTATCGGGAACCCCACCTAAAGCTATCGCTGAACTGGATTCACCGGAAATCTCTAGTTCGATATGGAAAAGCTATATCGAACTCGCAGAGCAATATTATGAGCCCGGCATTTTCACTACATTTGTTGCCTTCGAATGGACGTTAATTCCCAACGCACAAAATTTGCACCGCAATGTCATATTTAAAGGCACCGACGTACCAAGCCTGCCCTTTTCTGCCTTCGACTCTGATAAGCCTGAACGGCTATGGCAGTGGCTGGATCAAGCAAGGGAAAAGGGTAGTGACGTTCTTGCCATCCCCCACAACAGTAATGTTAGTGACGGAAAAATGTTTGAATTAGTCGACTCTTGGGGAAAAGCTTTCGATGCTGAATATGCCAGTACGCGAATGCGCAACGAACCTCTTGTCGAAGTCAGCCAAATCAAAGGCACCTCAGAAACCCACCCTAGCCTATCACCTAATGACGAATGGGCCGACTTCGAAATTTTACAAGAGTTGCTCGGTGGTTCTCGCACAGGAAAAATATCGGGGAGCTACGTCCGGGAAGCGTATCTCAATGGTATTCAGCTACAACAAGAAAAAGGTTTCAATCCGTTTCAATTTGGTTTAATCGCAGCCAGTGATTCACACAATGCAAGTGTTCCGGTAGAAGAAAATAATTATACGGGGAAAATTGGCAATGCCGATGGAACAGCAAAGGCCCGCCGTGGCGGAAGTTTTATTTCCAGCAAAAATTCAAAATACGGTGCCTCCGGCCTTACCGGTGTTTGGGCCAATGAAAACACTCGCGAAGCCATTTTTGACGCGCTAAAGCGCAAAGAAGTTTTTGCGACCAGCGGACCTAAAATCAGCATTCGTCTATTTGCAGGAAACTACCCATTACAAGTTTCTCCTTCCGGCTTTTCAAGCGACACACTTTATAATAACGGTATCGCAATGGGACAACAGCTTCACTCAGACAGTCTCTCTGGTAAAACCCCCAGATTGTATGTATGGGCGGGAAAAGACAGTCGCAGCGCCTCTTTACAACGCCTCCAAATCATCAAAGGCTGGCTCGACGGCAATCAACTCAGGGAACAAGTATTTGATGTTGCCTGTAGTGATGGACTGTCACCCGATTCTGAGACTCATCGCTGCCCCGATAACAATGCGCAGGTTAACTTAGAGGATTGCAGCCTAAGCGATGCTGGTGACGCGCAGTTGGTTACTGTTTGGGAAGACCCCATTTTCGATTCAAGTCAACAAGCTTTTTACTATGCTCGCGTACTCGAAAACCCTAGCTGCCGCTGGACTACCTGGGATGCGCTGAGAAATGGTTGGGAGCTACTCGATGATGTTCCTGCCACGCTTCAAGAGCGCGCATGGACTTCACCTATTTGGTATCAGCCTATCTAAAAAGAGAACCATCATGACTCAAATCAGTACTGCGATCATCGTAACCGGGGGGGCTTCAGGTATTGGAAAAGCTTGTGCAGAATCGTTAGCCAGCGCAGGCAGGCCAGTATCGATATGGGACCTCGACCAAGGAAAATCCACCGCTGTCGCTGAAGACCTTCGCAATCGTTACGACATTAGCACAAGTGCATTTAGCGTAGACGTGGCAAAGCTCGACCAATTAAATGCTGCTGTCGCTTTGAGTAGGAAATCACACAACGTACTGGGAGGATTAGTACACGCTGCAGGCGTTGATGGCTTCGGTCCGTTAGAGCAATTGACACCTGAACTGTGGAACTCAATATTGGCAATCAACCTATCAGCATTTCCCTTTATCATT
>JAJRPK010000359.1 GCA_024280785.1 Gammaproteobacteria bacterium | reverse complement strand
TCTTTAGGGACTTTCCAGTAGGCGATGATCGGTGCGCCGCCGGGGGTAAAGTCGATTTTATTTTTTTCTAATTCGCCGTAAGATAAAAATGTGTTGGGTTGAGACTTCCATTTATCGATCATGTCGGCCCAGTAGACGCTGGACCACTTAACCCAGTGGCTTGATTTTGCTAGCCCTTTTGATAATTCGATGGGTGTTAATTCAGGTGCGGGGCCGTCATAAGTAAGGCAGTCGATATTGGCGCGCATGGGCTTTTCTCCCAGCCAGTCAGCAAAAAACTGTCGGAAAGTAATGCGGTACGTATTGGGTGAGCTCTGCAACCAGTTGCTTTTAGATTCGTCGAAGTTGGCGGGTTTTTCCGGCCCGATAAAAACTTCGAAACTGCCGTCATCGGCTATTTGCAAATCTCTTGCCAGACAAGTGTTGACAACGGCTCCCCCCCAGGGGGTGTTGCCATCTTCTAACAGAGTAATGGCAAAGTATTTAGCTGTTCCGCGGTTGCCGTAAATTCTATAACTGTGTTGGCCGTTGATAGGTGCGCCGCTGTAATGTGCATCGGTATTGTCACCACCTTGTTTTCTCAGAGGGTCAAAATAATGCAACAGCTCGGGAAAGTTTGGGTCGCAATTTTCTAATTCAAACTGTAAGGCTAGCGCAATGTTTCTTGCCAGTAATCGTATACCAGCCGTTCGGGTCGTTGGATTATTTGGGATCCCTTCGCGAAATATTAAGTCACCAGAATCTTTAAGGTCGTCGCAGAACTTGTGCCATGATTCTTTTAGTACGATGTCGTAGTCTTGATTACTCATTGCTGTTACCTCAATGGAATTCGTGCATTAAATGTTTAATTTCTTTTCTTAGTCTGTATTGGGTGTATTCATCAGGATTGTGCACCGCGGCACAACTTAAGCCGGAAATACTGTAAATTAATCTTTGTGCCATGGGTTTTAGAGAAGAGCGACTATTAATCTCGCCGTGTTTTTTAGCCTGCTTGAGATCTCCCATGAAGTGCTCGGTCGTTAGTGCTATACGGCTTAATTGTTCACTATTTAACGCGGGGTCAATGCAGGCCATTGCCCAAAAGACCAGACGAATTTTCCATTCGTCGCGGATGGCATTATTGAGCGGTATAGTAGAGAGCAGCCGCGCTTCTATAGCGGCTAGGCCGATTTTTCCTTTTGTCGCGCTCTCCGCTCTTTGATAGTAGCGTTGATTAGCCCAGTCGAGAGACGCAGATATCAAATCTGATTTATTGTCAAAGTAGTGTTCGATAATTCCTTTAGAATACAGACTTGCATTAGCGATTTCTCTAAACGTCGCGGCTTCTATACCGCCAGCTGCGATGAGAGAAGCGACGACGGCAGTAATTTCTTCACGTCGTTGTTGGTGGTCGACGATCTTAGGCATGATCAGTAAAATCTAAAAAATTGGTGTATCCTATTTGCATGCACATAGGGTTCTCGAAAATTTAACAGATAAATAGAATACACTTTAATGGGGTAGAAGTTGCTTATTATAAGACGATCGTCCTATAATAAGCAACTTTAATATACCATGTTGAACTGTTGAGCTAACGGTAGGTTGAGTTTCTATTCAGTGTCAGTGCTGCGTAACGCCAGCAGCATGCGAACCCCACCAATAAAGATCTTTAAAACGGCATAGAGAATAAAAGGAAGAAAAATGAGTGAACCGATGAATCCCGTGTGGGTTACAGAAGTTAATCGAGAAGGAGATTTTCTCGATCTTAGCAATGTTGTGCCGCTGGATTACGAATCATTAATTAATTCAGCAATAAAAAAGGCGGGGTTCGATAATTTTGGCGACGACTATTGGCAAGCACCGCTTAAACTGCTTTGCAATGATCTTGATACTGTTGCCGAGCTAACGTTAATGGGGCGGCTGTTAGCAAGAAACGATATACTAATTTGGTTAGACAATCGACTACAGATAACCGACCTTACAATAAAGCACCCGGAAATACTTCAGCAAGAAGTTAAAGCCCCAATGTTTATTGTGGGCCTGCCTCGGTCGGGTACATCAATTTTGTTTGAAGTGTTAGCACAAGATCCAGATGTTGGCGTGCCAAAAATGTGGGAAGCGATGATGCCCTGTCCGCCTCCTGAAACCGCTACTTATAATTCAGACCCGCGAATAGAGCAGGCTCATCAATTGGTGACCCAATGGAACCGGCTGGTTCCCGAGTTTTCCTCGGTTCATGAAATGGCGGGCGACATTCCAGCTGAGTGTGGCTTGTTGATGGCGGGAAGCTTTATTAGCGACCACATAGCTTCGTTACAAATGAGTGATAATTATGGGGCGTGGCACGCGCAAGCGGATCTTACGCCGGCCTATGAATTTCACAAAGTAATGTTGCAAGTGCTGCAATGGAAAAACCCGCGCAAGCGGTGGTTACTTAAAGCTCCGGCGCACCAGAGTAAACTGGAGGTATTGCTTAAGGTGTATCCTGATGCCCGGATTATTCAAACTCATCGAGACCCGATAAAATGCATGGGATCCGCGACTAACCTCATGGCGTGTATTTATAAAATGCGCAGTAATAAGGCGTTTAATGCAGCGGCCTTCGACGAATTTTTGGTGGGTGAGGCCGCCGCGCAACGATTGGAGCTAGTTATTGAGCAGCGCGAGAAAGGGGTTGTGCCAGAATCGAGCATTTGTGATTCTCGTTATTGCGATTTAATGGATGACCCCGTAGCCTGCGTTGAAAATATATATCAGCATTTTAATATTGAATTAATGGATACGTTTAGCCGACGGATACAAAGCTACCTTGATGGTAAGCCTAAAGGTAAGTTTGGTGCGCATCAATACCAATCAGACGCATCCGATCGCCATTGGTTTGAACGCTACCAAACACATTATGATGTACCGTCAGAAATGTAGCGCAAGGTGTTTTTCTAGAGAATATGATTTAACGAGAATCTACCCGTAGGATTCTATCGCCGGCAAAAGAGCCAATAAACAATTGGTCTTCAACCTTAAGTCCGACTGTGCCGCCGCCCATGGGGGCGTCGGGATTGTAGAAAAATTCGCTGCTATATAAAGTAAGAGGGTCAAGCGCAATAATTGAAAAGGAGATGGGGCAAAATCCCGAATCCATTTTCATGCATTTGGTAAAACTCGCGGCATCGTCAGTCGATGCGTGTAACGATGCAACTAATAATAATTGTTTGTCGGCAGACCACTTTATATTGTCGGGAGATGATACGCTGATTTTTGCCAATACCTCACCGGTAACGGTATCTATTTTTCGCACTTCGCCTTCGGCAGAATAATTAACGTAGAGCGTAGTACCATCTTCACTAGTAACAATACCGTTGGGCATGCTGCCGATAGTCCCCGGCATTTCCTTGTAGCCCTTGTTGACCGACCAGCGATAAACCAGACCGGTAGGGCCCGTAGGGTAAGCCTTTAGATTCTCAAGTGATGCTGAGTGAGATAACATTTTTGTCGTGTAAAATTTTCCATGACGATCAGCAGCGACTGAATTGAGTTGTGCGTCTTCGGGTGCAATGACACAGCCGCGCCAAGCTATATTCCACTGAGCCTCACTTCCGGTCAGCTCAAAAAATTCGATAGATTCTCTGCCACCGTGTTGGACTACCAGCAATTGCAGTTTGCCGTCATCGCGACGGGTGATATCGATACCGTGAGGGCTAAATTTCTTGCCGGGGGCTTGGGTGCAAGCGGGGTCGCCCCAACCTGCTGTTGCTGACTTGCCATCACCGCCGCGAAACAAAGGTATTCGCTGAGCGTTTGCCAAGTCTAATAGTGAGAGTTCGCCTGGCTTGGCCCCGCTAGTATCGCCAAACTCACTGACCACAATTGCTTTATTTCCCGGCAGAACGGCGAGGTCTTCAGGCCGATTAAAGCCACAAATCGGCTGGGTGTTTTCAAATGCAGAGCAGCTGTTGTTCGCTGCGTTTCCTGGATGACCAATGGATTCTGACACTGATACGTTGTACGAAGTACAGCCGGCAAGCAGCACCATTGAAATAATACTTAACAGAGGTAGTTGCAAGCCACTATATTTTAAACTGGTGGTTGAAGTGCCCATAGGATTTACCTGAAGTGTAAGCCTCGCTTATCGAGGTGCCATTTTTAATTGTTATCGTTCTAGATAGTTTTCCACTAGATTGTCTTGTTCTATCCTATTGACGACGAGCTGTCGAACTCTAGATTACCTCGCTAAAAGCAGGGTTAAGGCACATTGCCAGCGGTGAGCATATCAAAATGAGCCACGATAAACATTAATCAGGTCACAATATTGGATGAAAAATATTTTAACAATATAAGAGGAGGCGAGAATAATGGTGGGAAATTGAGCTCCCGTTATGTTTGACTACAGGCCTCTGCCACCCAGCTGAGATTAGTTTTAGGTTTTTTCGCGGCGGCAGTAATAAGAGGCGTTACCTTATCCCATATGTTATGCGACTCAGTATAACTAGGTAATTGCTGTAGTAAGTTTAACCACTTGTTGACTTGTGGGTAGACCTCTATGATTTCATTGTATTGCGGGTCAATTTTTAGCGCGAAAATATCAGCGGCGAACAACAAGTCGGCGACAGAAATTTTCGTGCCGGCTAAAAAGGGAGTTGCGGCTAACATGCCATTTAGTTGTTTGAACATGCCTTTCAACGCTGCAAGTTTTCGTCGCACTTTCTCGGCGCTGGGTGGCGAGGCTCCTATATACGCAGGCATTAACAGTACAGGTAGAAAATAATCGAGGGTGAGTTTTTGCCTTAAGTTTGTATGATACCAAGAGAGCTGTTTATTGATTAATGCGCGTTGTTTTATATCGTGACCAAACCAATCCGGCGTGCAATTATTTAGGTCAGTTAAATATTGCATGATGGCAGTGGCTTCGGATAAACAAAAATCGCCGTGTTGTAATGCGGGAACTTGGTGCTGGGGATTAATCGTCAAATATTCTGAGGATAAGTGATCGTCGTTAGTGAGCCAAATGGTTTTTAATTGAAAGGATATATTTGCTTCTACGCATAGCCAATGTACCGCTCGACTGGGTTCGGAGGTCGGATCATAAAAGAGAGTGGGGATTGATGTTAGGTTTGTCATAAGGGTTGCCATTAGCTTTATCAACTATTCACGGATATCTATAGCGACGAAATGATTATCAATAGTTAGGTGTAGCTCTCAAGTCAGTTTATTTAAGGCGTGGAGCTGATAATAATATCACCGGCAGAGCTATTAATAGTAAAAGAAACGATATGTGGTTCACCCGGAGTTACTTTTACTGGTAGTTTGGCGTCTCCCAGCCAATGATTTAACTCTTGTTGAGAACCGGATACATTAATACTGGCGATAGAGAAAGGTTCTACTCGGTGCTGAACGGTAACTCCGCCGCTGTTGCGAGCATGTAACGGATCGTGTTGAGGTGAGATAAAAAAGGGTAAAAAGCCATTGCTCGTCACCGCTTCAACCAGGCCAACGAGTTGCCACGACAATACAGTGCTATCGGGCATCTCTCTTGAAATTGTTATAGGCTCTAAATTTAGCCGTGATGCGGTGCTCTTTAGATTGTCTACCGAGACGGCCCAGCCGAAAGGAGTTTCGCCAGCGGTTGAGGATTTGTGTACAACTTCCCCAAACAATAGTGACGGATCTGTTGCCGTGAGTAATTCGAGGTATTGCGGGTATAAAGGACCAAAGGGAATAATGCTATTGGCAGTGCCGACCGATTCGTGTGAGCCGCCAGCAACCGTTTCAAAGCCTAGCTCTTGGCGATAGCGGGCAACTGTATTATCGAGGTCTGGAGTGACGACAATGACGTGGTCAATTTTCATAGTTTAAATACGCGCTCGGCATTTTTAAATAAAAAATACTTTGTTGGGTGTTGAGCCCATACATCGATAATTCTCATAGTCTTTCTTTTTCTACAGTATGAATTAGGGCTGTATTGTATTGCTAAGATTATTGAAAATGTAATATTTTGGCCGTTGGTTTATCAATGATATCTGCGAGATGGTAGCCGTCTAAAAAATGCAGGTAGCTAGTCTGTGCGTCTTGAAATAATTGTTTTAGTTTACAGCGAGATAAAATAACACAGTCTTGGCCTACGCAGTCGAAAGGATCCAAGGTCTTTTCCATCAGTACCACGACATCTTTTAGAGATATTGTATCAGCTGCTAGTCCCAGTTTTATACCGCCATTTTTTCCGCGTACCGCTTCTACAAACCCATGGTTCGACAGAGTGTTAATGACTTTCATTAGGTGGCTTTTGGGAATCTGAAAGCTATCGGCAATTTGCTGAATGGTGGCGAGTTCTTGCTTCATAGAGCCCAGATAGATAAGCGCTTTAAAAGCGAAGTCGGTGTGTTTGGTCAATTGCATATCGTTGTCGGTCCTTTTCACTTATTCGCCAGTTTGACTTTAGCAGAGAGGGTAGTGTAAAGTCTATAACATACATATCACATGAATCTTTATATTTATTTTGAAACGTATTGCCGATTTATTTTGAAATGTACTACCGACTGTGTCTAAACCTTTATTTTGGCCTTAGTTGTCCAATTGTTGTTAATGTGAAATAGGAGTAACACCGTGTTATCTGAAGAAACGATTGCTACCGTTAAATCTACCGTACCATTACTTGCAGATAAAGGCTTGGAAATTACCCAAGCTTTCTATAAGCGTCTGTTTGAGAACAATCCTGATTTAAAAAATGTTTTCAATATGGCGAATCAGCGAGACAGTACCCAAGCGACAGCTTTGGCAGACTCCATTTTTGCCTATGCCAGTAACATTGATCAGTTAGACGCTTTGCTTCCAGCCGTTAAACGTATTGCTAGCAAGCACGCTAGCTTAGGTATTAAGCCTGAGGAATACCCTATTGTGGGCGAAAATTTACTGGCGGCAATCCAGAGTGTTTTACAGTTACCGGATGACCACGCTGCATTAACGGCTTGGGGAGAAGCTTATGGATTTTTGGCACAAATATTTATTGATGCTGAAGAGGCGATCTATCTCGAAAATGAAAATCAGGCCGATGGGTGGCGCGGTTTTAAGCCGTTTACTGTCAGTAAGATTATTGAAGAAACGTCGGAGGTTAAATCGTTCTACTTAACTCCGTCAGACGGAAAATCCGTGCCAAGCTACTTGGGTGGGCAATACATAGGTGTGAAAATTTTAGGGAAGGAAGCGGGTTTTGACGGTGGTTTTGATGAAGTTCGCCAATATTCATTATCGTCTTGGGGAGATTCAAAGAGCTACCGAATCTCGGTTAAGTCAGAGGACAAAGGCGCGGCATCCCGGTGGCTGCACCGATGTTTGGTGGGTGATAAAGTTGGCATTAGCACTCCCAATGGATTGTTTACTCTCAATCGTGATGCTAAAAAACACGTATTCATCTCCGGCGGTGTTGGAATCACTCCACTGTACAGTATGTTTCGAGAGGCTTTGGCTTCTATCGACGGTAGTCCTGTGCAGTTTATTCAATGCTGTAGAGAGGCAGAACAACAAGTATTTAAAAAAGAGCTCCGTGATGCTTGCACCGAATCCGGTACTGATTTTAAACTTGTGTTGGAGCACGGTGAAGCGGCTGATTGCATCGGCTATCTAACGGAAGATGTTCTTGGTGGGTGGCTCGAGGATAAAAC
>JAJRPK010000358.1 GCA_024280785.1 Gammaproteobacteria bacterium | reverse complement strand
TGGAAAAAAGCCTTACTGGACAGTAAAAGTGTAACCCATGTATCTTGCGTAAACTGTTACCGATGTAGGTTGGATGTACAGTTGCCCGACGGCAAGTAACTTTTTTTCAACAGCAAAAAAAAGTCACCAAAAAATGCCGTATGTACATCCAACCTACATCGGTAACAGTTTACGCAAGATACATGGGTTACACTTTTACTGTCCAGTAAGGCTTTTTTCCACCTTTTACATCACGCTGGTTAAATTGTCCTAAACGAATAGGGCCGAAGTAAACTACCCAAATTCCGTCATCGATACATTCCAAACCGACAGTCTCGCCAGCTAACACGTGAGCAGTATACACTTGCCCATTCCCCCAATAAATAACACCGTTTGAACTGACCGTGAAACATTCAAAATAATCAGGATACTCCAGTTCTGGCAGTCGGCTAGGGTAAGTACGTTTTGCTGGTTGATAACAGTCAGCTGGAGTTTTATTTTGTAGTGATTCATGTTCACGTATCGTATTGTACTCGGTTTTAAACTGATCGAACTGACGTTGTTGTGAAGGGAATGATGCCGAAATAGGGGTAGTCGTTGCTCCTTTGAGTATCCGGTGCATTCGCTCATGACACCCATTCTGTTGTGGGCAGCCGGGTTGGATTCGCTCCGGTAAAATCCCCAATCGGATCCACCACACGGATAGGCGTGATAGACCAGCCAATGTACGAGCAGCAAAAGGCACGCCGTTATCAGAGCGCATACGATCGGGTAAACCATAGGTTTTAAACAATTTAATAAAGATTTTTTGAGTGTCTTTATGCCGCGTGCCGAGCAAACCGTCACACCCAATCAGAAAACGGCTGTGGTGATCCATGACAGTCAATGGATAACAATATTTTCCATTACCCAGTTTGAACTCCCCTTTAAAATCAGTGCTCCACAACTCGTTAGGCGCTTTCACCGCCGCAAAGGGCTTACTATAAGGAGTAACCCGCTTGCGTTTTTTACGAGGCTGCAATAACCCCTCACGGCGTAAGATATTATTGATTGTCGTATGGGAAGGGATATGCTCATTCGGAAAACGAGCCGCTAAAGCCGATTGAATTTTCTTAGCGCCGGTAAGAATACGCCGAGATTGACGAATGTCTATAACGGCCTGACGGATAGTATAAGGTGTTGTCTCTGGGTGATAATGGGGCCGCCGACTTTGTTCTTCCAAACCTTCAATACTATCGACACAATAGCGTTTTAACCATTTATAACCGGTCTTACGGCTAATGCCGTAACGCTCACAAAGCGCGGTAAACGTGCCACTCTTGCGAAGATTGTCTGCAATAAACAAAACTTTTTGATCCATAGGTTTCACCGTTTTCCAGTTCATGCGCACCTCCTACTAATGGCTGTGCGCTCACTCTAAACTGTTACCTATGTATCTTGCGTGTTTTGTTACCTATGTATATTTCCCGTACACGTAAGCGTTCCGTCGCTTAAGCGCGGAAGCTTGCGAGCATGAGGTATTTGTGAACAGCCACACCGCGTGTTTTACTCCTATTTTGGCAAGCCATTGAGAGCCGCAGTTTCGGTGGTGCTGGGAACGAGTCTGGAGCGGTTCATTGACAGCGGCTCGAACGAGCTGGGTAAGAGAAGAACTTTGATAAAAACTGTGGCTACGCTACGTAGCACGATTAAAACATAAAGAGTGTTTACTGTGCGCGTAGCGGACGTTGAAGCCACTTAGCCGCTGGCAAGTAGGGGTTACTGCCGGCCCAATTAATCACTACAAACTAATAACCCGGTTTATTGCGAATTTCGCGATCATACGACGTTCGTTTGTGTGCTTTCTTTTCATTAGTTTTATTTTCACATAAAAGAAAAGTGACTTGCTGTCGGCCAAGCCTCGACTATCTTTTGGCCGTTAAGACATCTCGCTCAACCTCCAATAAAGTGGTGGTTGCTGGACATTAGATTGCGCTCTTGTAGTGCGTATTACCTTTTTATTCACATTAAGAGTTGTTTTAAGGCGTAAACTCAGCGAAGGCTTCTTTGCCTGTTAGCATTCGTGTTTCGTTTGCGAAGCAATAGTAGTCTGGTTTTTCTTCGACAAACATTTGCAGATAAAAGCTAAAGTCTTTATCGTCGGTAAAAACACCGGCAGGTATGGAGTAACTTTGGTTTTGCTTGATTCTGTAAAATAGATGAGTACCGCAATTTTTGCAAAATCCGCGCTCTGCCCATTTAGATGAATCATATACTGAAATATTTTTCTCTCCAATAAAAGAAATATTTGACCCGCAATTAATACTAAAAAAGGGGCCGCCACCCCATGTTCTACACGTTGAGCAATGGCAGGCATCCATTTTTTGATTTATCTGACTGGCTTTAATTTTAACGCTACCGCAGAGGCAGCTACCGTTAGCGCTTGTAGTTTTTGACATGGCTCACCTTAGAGTTATAAAGTTAGTAAGTGGAATTACTTAGGTGCGTTAACTTACAATTAACTTTATTGATCTATATCGCTTAATTTGTAAATATTTGCAGCCAGCTCATCCGGCATAGATAAAAGGTGCGAATGATCACCGTCTAAAGTAATGATGTTTGAAAAGTACATTCTTTTTTGCATCGATCGTTGCGTTTCAATGGTTAAAACATTTATCCCTTTAATTAAGCATTAAAAATGATGCTCAGATCCACTACCCGGCAAACATAGCCATGTCAAAATAATCACGCCATGCGCAAATTTTTCCGTCTCTGAATTCAAATATGCCCATTACGGGTAAGTTGACAACTTTACCATTAAAATTAATGCGGTCGGTACGCTCGTTCATAACAATTCCATCTGCGCTTTCAATTTGATGGTGGACAATAAATTCTATTTCGCTGGCCGAACCCACAAACCCTTCAATAAACGCACGTATTTCTGCTTTGCCGTTATTAGGAGGGTCCATAGGGATATTAGTGTATATCGCGTCTTCGGTAAAAAAATCCATAATGGCATCGACGTCTAGTGTTTCCCAAGCATCAATAAAAGCGGTAGTTATGTTCGAATTCATCGGGTTGTCTCCGGTTGTTAGAAGGAATAAAGGATACTCTCTTAGCCAATGGCGTAGATTAGATTTATGTTAGATTGAGGCCGCCATCGGCAATGATTATTTCTCCAGTAAGGTAATTATTTGAAATAATCATCGAAGCGAGCTGGGCAATGTCGGCCGGTTGTGCGCCTCGACCCATGGGCGAACGTTCGCTCCAGAGTTTGCGGGCTTCTTCCCACTGTTCAGTCATGGGTGTTTCGACTAGTCCCGGTGCTATTGCATTCACTCGGATGTCGGGAGAGAGACTTATCGCCAATAGCTTGGTGACGTGATTTAACGCCGCTTTACTCGCTGCATAGGGGATAGAAGCCCCCTTGGGACGGACGCCCGCGTGTGAACTGATGTTGATGATGCAGCTAGGTTGCTCGGGGCTTGAGCTGTCGCGAAGTGCATTCTCGGCTTCACTAATAAGAGTCCAGGGAGCGATGACATTGACCTCGTATAAGTCGCGCCAAATCTGCGCTGAGGCTTCTTTTAGAGAGCGGTGAGGTATCGTTGCGTTGATGCCAGCATTGTTGGCTAAAACGTCTAGGCGGCCGTGATGAGTTAATACGTCTGTGATTAATTGCTTAGCTTGATTTTGGTCGGATAGATCAGCTTGGGTATAGGTTGAACCGGGATAACTCGCGGCTAAAGATTGCCCTGTTTTGGCGGAAGACTTAGAGTGGAAAGCAATGGTAAATCCGTCGGCGGCAAGCCGCTCGGCAATGGCTTTTCCTATGCCGGATGTGGAGCCGGTAACGAGGGCTACACGTCGATGATTATTAGTGGGGGCTGTAGCCATTATTTTTCGGTGGGCTCCGTTCTTCAGTAGGTTAGAATAGTTAGGCCATTATTTTTAGCGCGCAATACGGCACGAGATTAAAAATAAAGATTGCGAGTTTGTAGTTACCTAGAAAATTAAAATAAAGGGCATCCAACTTGTCTTTGTCGATACCCTGTAATTTGCTATGAAGCCGTTTTACGGGCTCTCTGAAAACTGTGGTCACTAGGGTTGAATAAAGGAGTAAGCCCATATTAAGAAATGTACACCAACCCAAAAAGGTCGTTAACGTTGCTATGTCATTCATTTATTGGGTGCTCCTGTTTTAGCTATTAGTCGCTAGTTGTTAGAAATCCACCATTCGCGTTTGCTGCCAATAGGACCTTTGCTATCAAACGATTGTTCAAACCAATCGATGCGATGGTGATTATCAAATTTTAATACGGTGGTTGTGCAAGTGCCGTAAAGCTCTGTGCGAATAAAGCGGCTCGATAACATTTCCTCTGCTTCTAACCCTACACCCGTGTCGGGCAACAAATCAACATTGACAGTTGTCGTGTCGAGTAGAATGGATTGCATTTCTTCGGGCGACGCCCGGTAACTTATTTTTTCTGCCAGTGCACTTTTCCCGCCGGCTACTTTTGGCCAAGGCTCGTTCAATGAACCATTACTCAAGCCGTGGACTCCTGATTCGATACGGACAATGTCGGGCTCACGGTTAGAATAACAGAACAGTTCGCTGGCCGAACCCACCAATAAATTAAACCCTGTGTATTGGTCTTTACAGCGTTGGATGTTTTTAAGGTATTCGTGGGGATCGATTTGACTGGTTAAAAATCCTTTGACTAGATCACCACGAGATTTTAAATCCCCTCTTGGCGCGACTGCCTCACGGTAGTTAGTTACAGCGGCAAAGCGCCCTGTGCGAGTAACCCCCATCCACGTGCCTCCGGCTTGCAGATCACGACCGCCAAATACTTCGGGCTCGTCCTCCCAAAAATGGCCCGTTTTGCTGGGTCGGCTATAGCTTTCGTCGCGATTCGCGGCGATGATTAAGGGGTAGTCGGGATCTTGCTGAAACGCGATTAGGATTAAACACATAGAGGTATTATCTTGATCATCGGTGTTAATGTGGTTTTACTGAGTGACTGTGAAAATAAGCTTAAAGAAATGGAAGCGTTATAAACGTGTAATCACAGAGAATGGTAATCACGCCATTATCAACGATACAATAATTAAAACGATACAATAATTAAATAAGTGGCAATATGGCCCATCAAAAAATATAGGGGAACTTTATGTCAGATTTTAACAAGCGTTATGGTCCATGGGCAATGGTAGCAGGTGGTGCTCAAGGGATTGGTGAGGCGTATACCCGGCATTTAGCGGCTAAGGGTCTAGACGTGATTGTGTTGGACTATTCGCAACAGGCTTTGGATAATTTTATCCCCGCTATCAAGCAAGACTATGCTGTCGATTGCCTGGGAGTGACAGTCGATTTGGCGCAGCAAGATATGCTGGACGTTGTTATTCAGGCTGTTGGTGATAGAGAAATCGGCTTGCTCATTTACAATGCTGGCTTCGCTGACGTTGGCCCCTTTTATAAAAAAGATAGTGGTTTAGAGCTTGAATTAATGCGTATTGCGATAAATGTGACGGGACCTTTTGTACTGAGCTATCATTTTGCCAAGCCGATGCTGGCAAGAAAATCGGGTGGTATTATTTTGATGTCATCGGGGGCAGGCTTGCAGGGTTCTCCTTACTACGCACATTATTCGGCAACCAAGGCTTACGATATCGTGTTGGCCGAAGCGATGTGGGGCGAATTTAAGCCTTATAATGTCGATGTGTTGGCCTGTGTTGCCGGAATGACTTTATCGACAGCAGCAAAAGGGTATAGTCATTTGGATACTTCTACGTTTCAAACAACGACAGAGCTGGTTGAAGAGGCGATGACAGCATTAGGGCAGCAGTGTACTTTAGAGGCCGGAGCGTACAATAGAAAAAACCGTCAGCTCACTAAAGATCTACCTAAGGAAAAGTTGATCGAGATTATGGCCAGACATGCTATCGATAATTTTTTAGAGGGTGAAACACCAGTACAAAATATTTGATCCAATCTAAAACAAAAATTGACGTTTTTGTTTTAGGGCTGATAAAAATAGTTAGGCAACTGCGTATGAGTCTAAAAATAACAATCGCAATTGTATTTTCACTTGGCTTGCTAAGTAGCATCGTTATGGCTGAGGACAATTGGCGAGATAAGGTCGATGCCATCGTCCTCGAACAGATGGCACCTTCCATTAGCTATTCGTTTCCTAACGACATACGATCAGACCCGTCGTCGGAATTGGGTTCGTCTCTTAACATCCCGTCTGCAGACATAGAGTTTTTTGCTTTTCTGAATGAACAAGCTGATTTAACGGCTTCATCGATGATTGTTGATCGCATTGACAAAGGTCGCTGGGTCATGAATCAGTTAGTGACGGTTGCAGAGAGGACGCAGGCTTCATTATTAGCAGTTTTGGATCAAAGCAATGTTGATTACCGGGTTTACTGGGTGGCCAATATGGTGTGGGTGCGGGGCAGCTCTGCACAGGTTGAGACTTTGGCGAGGCGGTCGGATGTTTCTCGTATTCTCGGCAACCCTCGGTTAGCTATGCCGGCCCTGCCGGTAGAACTCCAGGCCTCCTTGCGTGCGTTAGCCGGTGTCGAAGCAAACCTAACGTTAGTTGGTGCGCCTGCAGTTTGGGCCACTGGGGTCACTGGACAGGGGGCCATTTTGGCAAGTGCCGATACCGGAGTGCAATGGGATCACCCTGCGCTGATAAATCAGTACAGCGGCTGGGATGGCGCAGTGGCCGACCATAACTACGCGTGGCACGATGCTATTCATAGTGGCGGTGGTAGCTGTGGTGCCGATTCACCGGTTCCCTGCGACGATACCTCACACGGTACCCATACAGTCGGTATTATGGTTGGTGATGATGGTAGCGGTAATCAGGTTGGTATGGCGCCGGGTGCGAAATGGATCGGGTGCAGAAATATGGATCAGGGTTCAGGCACTCCGGCTACATATAGTGAATGCTTTCAATGGTTTATCGCGCCAACGAACCTTAATGACTTGTTTCCCGATCCCAGCCGCGCTCCGCATGCGATTAATAATTCTTGGACTTGCCCGCCTTCAGAAGGTTGCGGTGATCCGCTAATTTTGCAAACGGTTGTGGCGAATACCAGAGCGGCAGGGATTGCTGTGGTGGCTGCTGCTGGAAACTCAGGGCCTGCTTGTAGTACGGTCGTGTCTCCGCCGGCTATTTATGACGAAACCTTTGCTGTTGGCGCTACAAGCATAACGGACGTTATTGCCAGTTTTAGCTCCTTAGGCCCCGTGACATCGGATGGAAGTAATCGACTAAAGCCCGACATTACCGCCCCTGGCGTGGGCATCCGTTCAACAGTACCGATTAACGGCTACGGATTTAAAAGTGGCACGAGCATGGCCGCTCCGCATGTGGCCGGATTAATGGCGCTACTTGTCTCGGCCCAGCCTGAACTAGCCGGCCAGCCTACGCAGCTGGAGGCGTGGATAAAAAACTACGCAATTCCACTTAGCTCCAGTAAAGCTTGCGGTGGTGATAGCGCTAGTGCAGTGCCAAACAATGAATTTGGTCACGGTCGTATTGATGCGGCGGCTTCAGTGCAGGCTGCTATAGGTAACAACATTCCGGCGCTGTCGTTGCCCGCGATGCTAATCGTCGCTTTGCTGTTAGTGTTACTTTACCGTGCTCGAAGGCAACACCCAGAATAAAAGGTTTGCCAAAAAGGAGAGAAGATATACAGTATTTTTCAAGCTTGGATGGCTTGAACTTAGGCGGGGACTTGTTCCATTAACTCTAGACGATTACCGTCTGGGTCAGCAATAAATACCAGTTCAATTTTGGATCCGTCTGGATAGGGCATGCTCATGCGAGTGCCTTCGACTACCGAACCCCCGCAATCTTCCAGTTTTTCAATCAGCGACTTCAAGTCACCGACATGAAAGGTCAGGTGAGTTAGGCCCAAATGATTTCGACTGGACAGTGGGGAGCCGTGGTGGCCGGGTGACTTGTAATAGGATAGTTCTACGGTCATACCGTCGCGGCTGATAAACATAGAAGTCAGTTCAATGTCTTCTTCAGCTTTGTTAGCTTCAATTTCGCCACCTCCAACTTCGAGCACCGGTCTAAACTCATTGCCCATATTAAAGCTAGCGCCTTTTTCAAAGCCTAAGCCGTCACAATAAAATCGTAATGATGAGTCGAGATTGGCAACGCACAAGCCAACATGGGAAAGTTTAATGCTCATGATAGTGGCCCCCTTTCTATTCTTTTATTAAAGTACGTCGTACACCTGTTAGAGAGGCTGTTAGGGAAGTAAAGACTCACCCATTAAAAAGCGGTCGATTTCTCTGGCGGCTCGTCTGCCCTCGTCGATGGCCCAAACCACTAGCGACTGACCACGGCGGCAGTCACCGGCGGCAAAGACGCCGTCAACATTAGTGGTGAACTTATCGTACTCGGCTTTATAGTTAGAGCGTTCGTCAGTTTCTACGTCTAACGCAGAGTTGGCGTATTGTTCTGGGCCAAGAAAACCCATAGAAAGCAGAATTAAATCGGCTTCCCAAGTTTTTTCTGAGCCTTCTATTTCGGCCATTTTGAATTGGCCGTCTACGCTGGTCCACTCGACATTGACGGTTTTAATACCGGTTAAGTTGCCGTCCTTGTCACCGATATAACCCTTACTCAACAAGCAATAGGTGCGAGGGTCTTCACCGAATTTTTCAGCGGCTTCGGCATGACCGTAATCGACGCGCAGGATTTTAGGCCAGAGTGGCCAAGGATTGTTGTCGGCACGTTCAGTGCCGGGTTGTGGCAGTAATTCAAAATTCACTACACTTTTGGCGCCGTGACGAATCGAGGTGCCGATGCAATCGGTGCCGGTATCACCACCGCCGATAACAATGACATTTTTGTCTTTGGCCGAAATAAAGTTGCCGTCTTCCAGTTTTGAATCTAATAAGCTTTTGGTGTTGGCTCGCAAAAAGTCCATGGCAAAGTGAATGCCGTTTAGCTCGCGGTTTTCTACCAGCAGATCTCGCGCGTTAGTTGCGCCAGTACAAAAAAGAACGGCGTCATTGTCTTTTTTTAGCGTCTCGGCCGACACGGCGTTGCCACCTATTGAACCTATGTTGTCTGAACCTATATTGTCGCCAGCAGCGCCAACATTGGCACCGGTGATAAATTTAACACCTTCTTCCTCTAGCAATTTAACGCGTCGAGCGACAACGTCTTTGCCCAACTTCATATTCGGGATGCCGTACATTAACAGCCCGCCGATTCGATCGACCCTTTCGTACACGGTGACACTATGCCCTGCTTTATTCAACTGGGCAGCAGCGGCGAGTCCCGATGGGCCAGAACCAATAATGGCAATAGATTTACCCGTTCGTTTTTTTGGTGGCTCGGCGACGACCCAGCCTTCTTGAAAGCCGCGTTCAATAATGGCGAATTCAATATTTTTAATAGTAACGGGCTTGTCTACAGAGCCCAGTACGCAAGAGCCTTCACAAGGAGCGGGGCAGACTCTGCCGGTAAACTCAGGAAAGTTATTGGTACGATGCAATCGGTCTAGCGCCTCTTTCCATTGGTCGCGGTAAACGAGATCGTTCCACTCGGGACAAACGTTAGAAACCGGGCAGCCATTGTCCGATTGGCAAAAGGCTACGCCGCAGTCCATGCAGCGAGACGCTTGGCTCTTTAGTGTCGTTTCAGCGACGGGTGTATATAATTCGTCGTAGTCTTTCATGCGAATGGCTACGTCACGGTAACTTGCTTGCTCGCGCTCTATTTCTATAAATGCAGTGGGTTTACCCATAATACTGTTCTCTTCTCCGCTATTTCGATTAACCGGCTAATGCGGATTTCGTGTCTTCGTTTGCAGCTGTTTGCTTGGCCAGAAGAACTCGTTTGTAATCAGTGGGCATCACTTTGATAAAGTGTCCCAAGCTATTGTCCCAGTCGCCCAGTATACGTTTGGCAACAGTAGAGTCCGTGTACTTGAGGTGCTTTTCAATCAGCGTCTTAAGCTCACTAACGTCTTCATCATTTTCGACCGCTTCGAGTTCGACCATGCCCATGTTGCAACGATTTTTAAACTCTTTTTTCTCGTCGTAGATATAAGCAATACCACCGCTCATACCGGCGGCAAAGTTACGCCCCGTAGAACCTAATACGACGACACGCCCGCCGGTCATGTATTCACAGCCGTGGTCGCCAATACCTTCGATAACAGTACTGGCTCCACTATTGCGAACGCAGAAACGTTCGGCGGCAATACCTCTAAAGAAGGCCTCTCCGTCGGTGGCGCCGTACAGCACAACGTTACCGATCAAGATATTTTCTTCGGCGGCAAAGGTACTTTGCTTGGGTGGGTAGATAATGATGCGGGCGCCGCTTAAGCCTTTGCCGACATAGTCGTTGGCATCGCCTTCGACTTCTAATGTGATGCCATTGGTCGCAAAGGCACCGAGGCTTTGGCCCGCCGAACCGTTGAGTTTAATCTGCACGGTGTCGTCGGCTAATCCGTTGGCACCCCAAACTTTGGTGATCTCGTGTGACAGGATGGTTCCTACTACGCGATTGGTGTTCACAATCGGTAGCGCCATCGATACTTTTTCACCCGATTCAATGGCGGCTTTTGCGCGCTTAATAATTTCGTTATCCAATGCTAGATCTAAACCATGATCTTGCTCGATAGCTTGATAGGTACCCACTTGATCGTGAGCTTTTACTGCTGGAGTCAGTATCGACGATAAGTCGATGCCGCTGGCTTTCCAATGGTCTACCGCTTGGTCCATTTCTAAAACGTCACTGCGACCGACCATTTCATTGATGGTACGAAAGCCTAATTGCGCCATGATTTCGCGGACTTCTTCGGCCAACATAAAGAAAAAGTTCACTACGTTCTCGGGCTTGCCTTTAAACTTTTTGCGTAGGCGAGGGTCTTGAGTCGCTATGCCGACGGGGCAAGTATTCAAATGGCACTTGCGCATCATGATACAGCCCATCGAGACTAGCGGTGCCGTGGCGAAGCCGAATTCTTCGGCGCCCAGCATGGCGGCGATAACGACGTCTCGTCCGGTCTTAAGTTGACCGTCTGTTTGTAATACTACGCGTGAGCGCAAATCGTTCATCACCAATGTTTGATGCGTTTCAGCGATACCTAATTCCCACGGCAGACCGGCGTGCTTGATCGACGTTAGCGGTGAGGCGCCGGTGCCACCATCGTGGCCAGCAATAACAATGTGGTCGGCTTTCGCTTTGGTAACACCCGCTGCGATGGTGCCAACGCCCATCTCCGATACCAACTTAACGCTGATACGAGCATGTCGGTTGGCGTTCTTTAAATCGTGAATTAGCTGTGCCATATCCTCGATAGAATAAATATCGTGGTGTGGAGGAGGGCTGATAAGACCTACGCCTGGTGTCGAGTGACGAAGCATGGCAATGTAATCGTCGACTTTGGTGCCGGGCAACTCACCGCCTTCACCGGGCTTTGCTCCTTGAGAAATTTTGATTTGTAGTTCGTCGGCGTTTGCTAAATAGTGTGCAGTGACACCAAAACGACCAGAGGCAACCTGCTTGATGGCCGAGCGCATAGAGTCACCGTTTTCTAACGGTTCAAATCGCTTGGCATCTTCGCCGCCTTCACCGGTATTCGACTTGCCGCCGATGCGGTTCATCGCGATGGCTAGCGATGTGTGTGCCTCGGGCGAAATTGAACCGAAGCTCATTGCTCCCGTGCAAAATCTTGCGACGATATCTTTGACAGGCATAACTTCGCTAATATCTATCGGGCCGCCATTGGCATTTTCTTTAAAGTTCATTAATCCGCGCAGTGTGCAACCGCGAGTGGCCTGTTCGTCAGACTCTTTGGTAAAACGCTTAAAGGCTTCGGTACTATTGTTGCGAGTAGCTTCTTGTATGGCGGTGATAGTTTTCGGGTTCCACATATGCCGCTCGCCGCGGTCGCGCCACTGAATCTCGCCGGGATTAGGCAGAATCGCTATCACATCGGTGTCTCGATTTGGATAGCCTACTTCGTGGCGGCGCATCGACTCTTCGGCCAATACGTCAAAGCCAACACCTTGTACGCGGCTAGGAGTGCCGGAAAAACACCGGTCAATGACCGAGTTGTTGAGACCGACGGCTTCAAAAATCTGCGCGCCTTTATAGGATTGCAGAGTAGAGATGCCCATTTTCGCCATGACCTTGAGCATACCTTTGGCCACACCTTTACGGTAAGCGGCGATGATCTTGTCGTCAGTGTCAAAGCGATCACCCGATAATAAGTTATCGCGTTGTGCCTGCCACAGTGATTCGAAAGCCAGATAAGGGTTGATCGCATCGACACCGTAGCCAATTAGCATGCAGTGATGATGTACTTCGCGCGCTTCGCCAGTCTCTACGATGATGCCAATTTTAGTTCGCTCTGAGCGGGCAACCAAATGATGGTGCACGGAACCGGCGGCCAGCAATGTGCTAACGGGAACACGATCACTATTCATGGCGCGGTCGGATAGAATGACTAAGCTAAAGCCGTCGTCGATGGCTTGCGTAGCCTCACGGCAAATACGCTGCAGTGCTTTTTCCAAGCCTGCGCTACCTTCGCTGCGAGGATAACTGATATCGATCAGCTTAGAGCGCCACGATTTGTAATCGAGGTGCTTTAATGCAGCCATTTCTTCGTTGGTCAATATCGGATGAGGGATATGCAGGCGATGCGCGTGCTGCTCGGTGGTTTCAACCAAATTGCCTTCGGGCCCAATGTAGCATTCCAGCGACATAACCACTTCTTCTCTAATCGAGTCGATAGCAGGGTTGGTCACTTGGGCAAACAGTTGCTTGAAGTAATCGTAGATCATGCGAGGCTTATCGGATAAACAAGCCAACGCGCTGTCGTTACCCATGGAACCAACGGGGTCGCGTAGCTGCTCGATCAAAGGCAGTAACATAAACTGCATTGTTTCTGAGGTGAAACCAAAGGCTTTCATACGGTTTAGCAAGGTCTCGGGCTCAAAGCCGTGTGGCTCTAAATCGCATTCGAGGTTGGCTAAGTCTATCCGCTGGTTTTTAAGCCATTCACCGTAGGGGCGGGCGGTAGAAAATTCGGTTTTAAGTTCATCATCTGAAATTAAGCGGCCTTGTTCAAAATCGAGCAAGAACATCATGCCTGGTTGTAAACGGCCCTTGAGCTTAACGTTAGCGGGGTCAACTTCAAGTACGCCGACTTCGGATGCCATGATAACTTTATCATCGTGGGTAACGTAGTAGCGGCTGGGGCGTAAACCATTTCTGTCGAGTACGGCGCCGATATATTTTCCATCGGTAAAGGCAATCGAGGCGGGGCCATCCCAGGGTTCCATAATGGTCGAGTTGTATTCGTAAAACTCGCGCTTGGCTTGTGACATTTGCTCGTCGTTTTGCCACGCTTCGGGAATCATCAGCATTACCGCTTCTTGCAGCGAGCGGCCATTCATCAACATAAACTCTAAAATATTGTCGAAGCTACCGGAGTCGGAGCAGTCGGGCTCGACCAGTGGAAACAGTTTGTCGAGATCGTTGTTAAACAGTTTGCTTTTGATGACGCCTTCGCGGGCGTGCATCCAGTTGATGTTACCTTGGCGTGTGTTGATCTCACCGTTGTGGCTCATAAAACGATTCGGCTGCGCACGGTCCCACGAGGGGAAAGTATTGGTGCTAAATCGTGAATGGACCATAGCTAAATGTGCTTCGTAACGGCTGTCACTTAAATCAGGATAGAACAGCATTAATTGACCGGGCGTCAACATACCTTTATAGACAATAATTTTTGTCGACAGAGTACAGATGTAGAACATGTCGGCTTGAGTTAGCTCGCTGTCGCCGCGCAAGGTACGGGTGGAGAGTTTTCGAATGATATAAAGCTGGCGTTCAAAGGCGTCACTCTCTAAATCGCCGCCAGCGGCTATAAATAGCTGCTCTATATGTGGCATTGACGCGAGG
>JAJRPK010000357.1 GCA_024280785.1 Gammaproteobacteria bacterium | reverse complement strand
GAAAAGCGTACGCATGCTTGAACTGTCTATATTGCTATTAATGCACAAAAGAAATGGAACGCTGACTATACTATGTTAGCAATACCAATTATTTGAGGTGTTATGTTCATCAGCAATGAAGGCATAAAATTTATCTTGGTTGCCCGCAAAGGAAGGTAAGGACGTGAGCATTGCAGCAACACAGCAGTAAGACGCTAACTGCTTGTTAGTTGTATTGAGTATATTACGAATCGCTTTTTTCACTGTATATGTCCTCTATTATTATTTGCGATATTTATTTGTATAGCTGTAGCAGCTTGTAAAAAGCCTGCTGTCTGGAAATTATGAAGCTTTATCGGAAAAGACTGGCACACCGCCCGTCACAAATAATTGTGAGTGATACCTGAGCGCAATATTAATTGAGATTTATATCAATAGAATAGGTAGGAATTGGAGATAGGAAAATGCACTCAAAGACTCAATGTCAGATCCTGTGTGGTCATTTTCCAAGAAAGAGCTATGCGCTGTTCAAAGCAAGAGCGGTATTACCCAAGCGACTAAAACCATGAACCACCCAAGGATAAGCCCCGGATCGTTTGGAAAGGATTGTTGTAGAGCTACGTAAGACGCTCTTCCAGCCCTTAGACGGTCTTCTGTTCATTACCCCGAGAGCTCGTCCACCCCCCCCGACTCACGGTCAGGTTTAAGTCGCACCTTGAAACGGTATGGCGTGTCGAACCTTCATGAGATGAAAAAGATCCCCTTTACGATTACCAAGCTATTAACGGATAACGGTAAGGAATTTACGGATCGTTTTATCGCCAATAGCGAACGTTAATCGACGAGGCGTCATGTCTTTGATAAAGCCTACCCACCCCCAAACGAATGGCAGGGTGGAACGTTTCAATGAGCGTAACAGTAATCTTCTCGATACTACGCATTTTGATTCATCAAAGGCGTTGGAAGGCATTGTCGGTAACGTTAAACCACCACATGAAGATTTATAATCATAATACTCCACAAAAGAATATTGGGCGTCTAACGCCGATTAAAAAACTTAAAGAATGACAGGATATACAGCCTGATTTATTTAAAAATAGAGTTTATGATCTATCGGGACTTGATAGATAGGTTTAAAATAGGCTGTTACACAGAATAATTTACAACCTCGGTTTTTCTTTTTGCTTAATTCAGACTATGGAACTACAAAACACCGCTGGCCTACTCTTTACCATCACTGCGCTGTTCGCTTACATTAATCACCGCTTTATAAAGCTCCCGACGACCATCGGTATTATGTTGATTGCGTTGGCTCTCTCGGTAACCCTCGTTATTTTGGATCACTTCAGCCTAACCACTGGCGAGCAATACGCCAAATCAGTGTTGAAAAATATCGATTTTAATCAGACACTCATGCATGGCATGCTGAGTTTTTTACTGTTTGCGGGCGCTTTGCACGTAAATCTAGAGGCATTGCTGGATAAGAAATGGGTCATTCTGATACTGGCTTCTGTCGGCGTTGTCTTAACCACATTTATCGTGGGCGCCGCTAGTTGGCTCTTGCTTGAAATGATGAATTTACAGATCCCGTTTATTTATTGCCTATTGTTTGGTTCATTGATCGCCCCCACCGACCCAGTGGCAGTGATGGGAATTATGAAAACAGTAGGCGCATCTAAAAGCTTAGAGACTAAAATCGCTGGGGAATCATTGTTCAATGATGGCATCGCGGTCGTTATTTTTATGGTTCTTTTAGAAATTGCCATTGGCCACGAACAAGTTACAGCAAGACATATTGGGCTACTGTTTTTGGAGGAAGCGGTTGGCGGCGCGTTGTTCGGCCTATTTATCGGCTGGCTAACGTTTCTAATGCTTAAAAGTGTTGATAATTACCAGGTTGAAATCCTGCTCACTTTAGCACTGGTTATCGGTGGCTACGCACTGGCCACCCAACTGCACCTTTCCGGACCCATCGCCATCGTTGTCGCAGGATTACTCATTGGCAATCACGGTCGCCACCTTGCAATGAGTGAAAAAACGCGCGAGCACATCGATACATTTTGGGAACTAATTGACGAGATTCTCAATGCTATTTTATTCGTATTGATTGGTTTGGAGATCATCGTTCTAACATTTAATGAGAAATACTTGCTTGCCGGTGTCCTACTCGCCCTTATTGTATTAATTGCAAGATTCATTAGCGTTGGGTTGCTCATCAACCTTCTAAAACTCAGAAACAGTTTTCACCCCCACGTGGTTAAGATTCTAACTTGGGGTGGACTGCGCGGTGGTATCTCTGTGGCATTAGCGCTCTCACTTCCCGTCGGACCAGAACGGGATCTTATTCTCGCAGTGACCTATGTAATCGTAATATTATCTATTGTGATTCAGGGGCTTACCATAGGAAGACTGGTGAAACATGCATCATCCACCTCTGACCCCAATGCCAGTAAGTTAAGGCATAAGTCATTCATTACAATGAGCTTTTATAAGCAGGAAAGTGAATGTCATTCTTGATATTCTTTAACCTTCTCG
>JAJRPK010000356.1 GCA_024280785.1 Gammaproteobacteria bacterium | reverse complement strand
CATCGATGCGATCCCATCAAGTAAAATTTTAAAGTACAGCATCGTTCCGCCCACCAACAACGGCACCTTGCCTCTTTGAGTGATTTCCGACATTAGCTTTAACGCGTCGATGCGAAATTCTGCAGCTGAATACACCTCATCGGGATTGCGAATATCGATAAGATGATGGGGAAGCCGCCGTAAAAATTCGGTATCGGGCTTTGCCGTACCGATATTCATGTCACGATAAATTAGTGCAGAATCAACACTAATAACTTCGAATGGCCACCGGGCACACAGAATCTCGGCTAAATCAGTTTTGCCACTGGCAGTCGGCCCCATTAGAAAAACGGCTGGAGGCAACAACTTTGAGCGTGAGTTATTGCCCACGTAAAAAAAGCTTGTCTAGCTCAGCCAAAGTCATGGCCGTCCAAGTTGGCCGACCATGGTTACACTGACTGCTGCGCTCGGTACGCTCCATATCTCGAAGCAAGGCATTCATTTCAGGAAGAGTTAAACGGCGGTTAGCTCTTACCGATCCATGGCAAGCCATAGTCGACAGAATATCGTCGAGGTGATTCATTATTCGGTCGCTGTTTCCATACTGTAATAAGTCTGCCAACACGTCACGCACTAACATCTCAGCATCGCTAGCCGCTAACAGCACAGGCAATTGACGAATAATAATCGATTCGCTAGAAACCCTTTGCAATTCGATGCCCAAGCCAGTAAATATTGTTTCGTTGGCCTCGGCACAATTGGCTTCTTTTTCACTTAGCGCCAGACTAACCGGTACCAGTAACGGCTGCGTCTGCAGGCCTTCGGCATCTCGCGAGGCCTTCATTCGTTCGTAGGTAATTCGTTCATGAGCTGCATGCATATCGACAACAATTAGCCCATCGATGTTTTCTGCCAGAATATAAATACCCTTTAATTGTGCAATCGCGTAACCTAATGGAGGGATCTCCGAACTGTCTAACAATGTAGCATTAGCTCTAGCATCAACACCGGTGCCAACACCTGCACTAACACCGGCACTAACAACAGCAATAGCGTCAGAAGTATTACCGTACAGCTCTGAATGCGAAGATGAAAAGCCGCCAGAGCTTCTGCCCGAAACCGAATGCCTTAACGAAGAATAGTTTGCGCTTCTTGGCTCGGCCAAACTCATCGGAACCTGATGGCTAAGGTTTGCCGCTAAGCTAGCCGCCAAATCTCCCTGATAACCCGCACTGCCGCTGCTTTCTTCTCGCGTTAAATTGTCATGAGGCCGGACATCGGCCAAGGCCTTATGCAGTGATCGATAAATAAAATCGTGCACGCTTCTACTTTCTCGAAATCGAACTTCGTGTTTAGAGGGGTGAACATTAACATCAACGGTTGCGGGATCTAATTCAAAATACAAGACAAAGGCCGGGTGACGGCCATGAAACAACACGTCACGATAGGCTTGTCGCACCGCGTGGCCTATCACTTTGTCTTTAACAACGCGGCCGTTAACAAAAAAATACTGCATGTCTGACTGGCTGCGCGAGTAACTTGGCTGGGCTACCCAGCCACGCAATGAAAAGTCGCTATGTTTTATGTCTATGTGTATAGCACTATCAATAAAAGGCTGACCTAAAAGTTTGGCAACTCTTAATTCTTGCTCTAGCCGCGATGAGCAGGGCCTCAGCACTTGCGTGGCCTTGCCGTTATGCGTCAAACGAAAGCCTGTGTGAAATGACCCTAATGCATTTCTGCGAAACACTTCGTCAAGATGATTGTATTCTGTTTTCTCTGTGCGCAAGAATTTTCGGCGCGCCGGAGTGTTAAAAAATAAATCTTTTACATCGACGGTCGTCCCCTTAGGTCTAGCCGCAGGACTCAACTCTACCTCCATATCACGGCCCGAGCACATTGCCTGCCATGCCTGAGCCGTGTCGTCCTCTGAGTTTGCGACCAGCGACAATCTTGCCACCGAACCAATACTTGCCAGTGCTTCACCCCGAAACCCTAGAGAAGCCACTTCATTTAAATCATCGAGATCATATATTTTACTGGTCGCATGCGAATCTAACGCCAGTGTCATATCGTCTTTAGCAATACCGCAACCGTCGTCGCGAACCATAATTCGCTTCGTTCCACCCGCTTCGATTTCAACATCAATCTGCTTGGCGCCTGCATCCAGTGAATTTTCGATCAGTTCTTTTAGCACAGACGCAGGTCTATCGACCACCTCGCCAGCGGCAATCTGATTCGCCAGTCGAGCGCTGAGTTTTTTAATTTTTGACACTATAAAATTACCATGGTTACTGTCTCATCGCTGTAGCATTGCTCACTTCAGATTTTGTCTTCAACAGGCCAATCCTTTGCGAATCACTATCAAATTTCGTTCTTATCCCTTATCCACGCGGAGGAATTTTTAATATTTGTCCTATACGGATTTTATCTCCCGCAAGACCGTTATATCGGCGCAATTTGGTCAACGATACTGAAAAACGACTGGCCACTTCTGACAAGGTATCGCCCGATTTTATCTTATAGCTCATAGCCACTTGTAGACCACCCGTTGTTTTGCCTCCATTGTTCATCCAGTGAACCCGTGTGCCGGCTAATGCATAGCGATTAAAATATGCGATTGTGCCGTCAAAGATAGCATTGGCTACTTTTCCCTGATGCTGCTTAGTCGACAACCTTTTTGCTTCTTTAGGGTTAGAAATAAACCCCGTTTCAACAAGCACCGAAGGTATATCCGGTGATTTCAACACAGCAAAACCCGCGTGTTCTACTGTACTTTTGTGCAATTTAGAAATCTTTTTTATTTCACGCAAAATTTCCCGCCCAACTTTCACACTAGAATCTAATGTCGCTGTCATACTTAAATCTAGCAATACACCGGCTAGCACATCGCCTTTTCCTGACAGGTCAACACCGCCGATCAAATCTGTGCGGTTTTCAGAATCGGCGAGAAGTTTTGCCGAAGCACTCGACGCTCCGCTTTGCGACAAAGTATAAACTGAACTTCCTTGCACCCTTTTATCCTTAAACGCATCGGCATGAATAGAGACAAAGAAATCGGCTCGGTGCTTCCGCGCAATGGAACGACGCTTGCTCAACCCTACGTAGTAATCGCCGTTTCGAATCAGAATCGCGCGATAACCTGGCTGTCTATCAAATAACTTCTTGGTGGCTCGAGCAATATCCAGCACCACCGTTTTTTCTCGAATTCGTCTGGGGCCCAATGCCCCGGGGTCTTCACCACCATGCCCCGCGTCCAGTGCAATAATAATATCTCGCCGACCATTATTTTGCGGCACAGTTTTGATAACCGAGCTCTTTGCATGCTGATCAAATAAATCAATGACCAACCTTTCGCCGTACTGTTGATTCGCCGATAAAAGGAAAGCATTGGGCTTAACTTTTGCATCCATGTCTAATACCAGGCGTAAGTTGTTTCGTTCTCGCGCGGCACCACGTATTTTTTTAATCGGGCTGCTCGACAGATCAACAGCTTTGAGCTTGGTTTTTAATGTGGTATTTTCTATATCGATAACAACTCGATGAGGATTGGCTAAAGTGAAATATTTAAAACTAACCTGACTCGACAAGTCCAACACCAAACGCGTGTGATCAGGCGCTCGCCAAACCCGTATTCCTTCTACATCCGCCGCCAACACCCAGCCACTGCAAAACAGCCAGGCAATAAAAAACCATTGAAGCAGTATCGTTAACTTTTTTAATATCCAATAACGGCTATTGTGCATCTTGGCTAGCTACCGGTGATTTCGTTTAACTTGTTGACTATCTTAACCCCTAATGACGAACAACCCTCAAAGGAAAGAGTTCTAGCTACTATCACATTACCATCCTCATCGTACTGTGCGCGCCGACTGCTTTCGGCTGAGTCGATTTCACTCAATACAAATTTAATGTCAGGCTTAGGTAGAAACTCTCCTCCTTTTTCAGGCCACTCTACGAGACATAAATTCGAGGGTAAAAAATAATCCTGTACCCCTAGAAACTCCAACTCGGCAGGGTCGGCCAGCCGATATAGATCAAAGTGATAAATAGTTTTATCGGCCAGCTCATAGGGTTCAACGAGCGTATAAGTGGGACTCTTAACCGAACCAAGGTGGCCATATGCTCTAATAATCCCTCGGCTTAAAGTCGTTTTACCGGCACCCAGATCGCCCAGTAAATAAATACAAGCACCCGATTCGCCAATGGCTTGTGCAATCTGCCCGCCAAAACTCACCGTTGACAATTCATTCTCTAGCTGACAACTAAAAGGCATCAGGGTGCACGCTTTCGATCAAAGAGTTAATCAGCTTGCGCAACGACGCAGGGATATCTCCAGCCTGTAGCCCGTACTGCCCTGCATCAAACGCGCTTAAATCAGCGGCGGCGGCGTGTAAACAAACACCTAATTCGGCAGCCTTAGCGATGGCTAGACCCTGCGCCAAATATGCGCCGATTACACCCGATAGAACATCGCCCATTCCAGCGGTTGCCATGCCGGGGTTACCATAGGGGCACACGACGATGCGGTGTTCCGAAGCCACCAGCGTTCCCGCCCCTTTTAGTACTACCGCTTTGCGATTCGCCATTCTATTCAAGAACAGCATTGACGAGGCGCAGTTAAATCGATCGGCGTTCACCTGTGCATTCGAGTAGTTGGGCCCCAGTAATCTGGCTGCCTCCCCATTGTGAGGAGTAATGACGGTCGGCGATGCGGGTTCAAAATATTGATTTTTCGCCATTAGATTTAACGCATCGGCATCAATTACGAGTGGAATGGTGAGCTCGAGCAACTGCTGTAATAATTGCTGCGCCCAGGGATCGACCCCCAGGCCCGGGCCAATCACTATCGCAGAAGCCCGTTCAATAACAGAAGTAAGCTGGGATATTTTGTCCACGCCGATTGCCATAATCTCTGGTGCACGGCTAATGATCGCCGCCGTATGCTCTGGCCGGGTCGCTACGCTGACCAAGCCCGCCCCGCAACGCATGGCCGCTTGTGCAGCTAATAAGGGGGCTCCAGCCATGCCATAGTTGCCACCAATAATAAGCAGATGTCCCGACTGGTTTTTGTAGGCACTGCGGTCGCGCCGCGGAATAACAGCCGCCAACTCCGATAATTTAGCTAACGTCGCTATTGGTGCTACTGATGCCAAGACTTCCTCGCTAACACCTAGCGAGCTGTAATGGATCTCTCCCGTATGGTTAACGGCATCGGCGGTGAATAATCCACACTTCAAACCGATAAATGTCACCGTCAGCACAGCCCTAACCGCTTCTATACCTTTCACGCAGCCGGTATCACTACAAATACCCGACGGAATATCAACCGCGACCACTGTTTTATCTGCGGCATTGAGCTGGGCAATTATTTTCGCGTACTGCGGGCGAACATCCCCTTTTAGACCGGTACCCAGCATGGCATCGACAATAATATCTGCTTGGCGACACTGCTCACTCGATACGCTATCTATGCCGAGAGGGATAATACCGGCGTCCAGCGCAGCCTGCCTGGCTGTGGCCGCATCCCCTTTACGCTTAAGAGGATCGCCAATATCGACCAAAGTGACTTCCTTGCCACGCTCAATAGCCAATCGAGCAATTAAATACCCGTCCCCCCCATTATTACCTGCACCGCAATAGATCAGCCAATGAACAGATGTCGGCCAACGTAGTGTCACTTGCTCAAAAACAGCTTTTGCTGCGCGGTTCATTAGCACAATGCCCGCAGCCCCCGCTGAAATTGTCTTTCGATCAAGCTCGCGAACTTGCTCCGCCGTGTACAGATTCTTTGGCAGGCCATCAATCATCTGCCACCGTTGGGGCAGCGAAATTAGCTCCGCAGGCTGGTTAGATTCTCGTTGGTAAGTTTTGATCATCACAGATAATGTCTGTAGTAATAAACAATGGTGGTAACAGCAACAGCAGCAAAATGACTAGAAAGCCCAGAACCGGCGTCGCCAACGCTTAAACACGGTATTATAAAAGACCAAACTAACAGAACTCACGAGTTATTTGTGTGAAAGACTGTCCGAAAAACAGCAATATTAATGACAACCTGCCCCCGTCAGACATCGACTATGTCGCTCTTACGCTGGATATTAAACGTTGGGGACAAGAACTTGGCTTTCAACAGGTCGGCATTACCGATACTCAACTCGACTCCCACAGCCAACATCTTCGACAATGGCTACAAAAAGGGCTACACGGCGAGATGTCATACATGGCCAAACACGAGTCGCTACGGCAGCACCCCGACGCACTACAGCAAAATACTGTTCGTGTTATCAGCCTGAGATTCGATTACCTGCCACCTGACGTTGAAACCGTCAAATTACTAGATCACCCCAGCAAAGCCTATATTGCCAGATACGCATTAGGTCGGGATTACCACAAATTGATTCGCAAGCGAATAGGGCAACTCGCTGATAAAATCGTTAAGCAGACGGGGCAAAGATCGCAAAGACCTTTTGTCGATAGCGCACCTGTATTAGAGCGTGCCTTTGCCGAAAAATCAGGGTTAGGGTGGATCGGAAAAAATACAATGCTGATTAATTCAAAGGCGGGGTCACTATTTTTTCTTGGCGAGTTATTTACTGATCTTCCACTAACGATCGACAAACCACAAACTGTTAAGCACTGTGGCAGTTGCACAGGCTGCCTCGAGGCCTGCCCTACCAATGCCTTTAATGGCCCTTTTGAACTCGACGCAAGAAAATGTATCTCTTACCTAACTATAGAGTTAAAGGGTAGTATCCCGATAGAACTACGAGAAAAAATGGGCAACCGGGTTTTTGGCTGCGACGACTGTCAACTGATCTGCCCATGGAATAAATTCGCCAAGGCCACTGACGAAAACGACTTCAAACCCCGACACGGTCTCGATGATGTTGAACTCATCACCTTGTTTTTATGGACAGAAGACGAATTTACGACTAACACCCAAGGCTCTCCGATTAAAAGAATTGGCTACGAACGCTGGTTAAGAAATCTCGCCATCGGTCTAGGTAACAGCGCTAAAAACAGTCATGGTTACGAAGACATAATATCGGCACTACAAACTCGTAGAAACTTCTCGCCTCTGGTCAAAGAGCATGTAGAATGGGCTTTAAAGCGTCTATCCTGACAGGCGCAGAAAATCATCGCCTTTTATATATTAGTTTAAGACACTCTTTTTCATCTCCGTTAGCTAACAAGCTATAAACAATTATGACTCTAATCACCAGTCCTCCCTTTAAAAAACCTCGCCGATCTGACCCCTGTTTTTGTGGCAGCCAATTAAAGTTCAAATCCTGTTGCGGTGACTTATCAGAAAACCGTCGCATACCTCACGGCATTGATATTATTGAAAAATTTCTAACGGCTGACGAATGCTCTGAACTTGTCAAAGTTGCCGACGGCAGCCCCAAGTATTGGCTTGACGTCGAAGTCGACGATTCAACGACCGGAGAAAAAGCACAGCTAAAAAACAAAAAAATTAGAAATACGCGCGGCGTTCGCCTGGGTAAACACGCAAAATTATTTGAAGACCATTTTTGGCGCGCATGGACTCAAACGGTCCCCGACACTGTCGGCAAAACTATAGAGCACTATGAACCCTTTGAAATGTTATGTTACTCAGCCGGAGGTTTCTATGTCACCCACGGAGATGCTGAAAGGTACTCCCCCGAAAAAAAACTTTGGGAAAGAACTTTTGATCGTGACTTAAGCATGCTGTTCTACATTAACGATAACTTTACAGGTGGCCAGCTTCACTTTCCTAACTTTGACTATGCCTATCAACCCAAAGCCGGCGACTTAGTTATTTTTCCGTCCGACCACCGTTATATTCATCAGGCACAACCGGTAATCAGCGGTAGGCGCTATGCGTTAGTCAGCTGGGCAGCTGTTAAAGGCGGCCCCCGATCTTTTAGCCAAGCACGCGAAGGGGTTATTTTTACTGACGATAAGCCTGTTGTAGCTGTAGCACCTGCCGACGCAAAAAAAGTGAGTTGGTTAAACCGCGTTAAAAATAAGATCCTTGGCAATCCTGACAATCCTGACAATCCTGACAATAATAACAGCAGCCGTTAAAAATAATCCCGCAACCGTTTGTTTTTCAAATCATCAAGCAGTCGATTGCAAACCCTGCCGTCAACTCTGTACCAAAAGTAATACTGACTACACTTCCAGCCTAAAATTTCCTCCACCTATGCTGTAACAGCTTTGATAATTCAACTCACTTTTAGCATAATCATGCAACAATGTGATTCGAGCAACGTGATTCGAGCAATGTAATTCGCCACCCAATAAGTCTTAGTGCTAATAAAACTTACCGACATCAACTTAAGGCCACACT
>JAJRPK010000355.1 GCA_024280785.1 Gammaproteobacteria bacterium | reverse complement strand
TGTGAATCGCCGCCCGTACCCACGGTGTCGGGTAACAGCATACGATTCAACCAACTATGAATAATGCCATCACCTGGCCGCAGAGAAACCCCACCGCGAGTCATAATAAAATCGGGAAGGCTATGTTGAGTATCGATGTCGACAGGCTTCGGATACGCTGCCGTATGGCAAAATGACTGCATCACCAAATCGGAAGAAAAACCCAGACACGCTAAATCTTGAAGCTCGTCGCGAGTCATAGGACCAGTAGTATCTTGTGATCCCACCGTTGTCATTTTAGGCTCACAATAGGTGCCGGGGCGTACGCCTTGCCCTTCGGGTAAACCACAAGCCCGGCCCACCATTTTTTGCCCCAGTGTAAACCCTTTGTCTGAAACCGCAGGATCTACAGGCTGGCGAAACAAATCATTAATGCCCATACCAAGCGCTTCACGCGCTCTAGCCGTTAAACCTCGACCAATAATTAAATTAATTCGTCCACCTGCTTGTACCTCGTCGAGTATCACATCTGATTTGAACTCAAATTCACTAAGTACATCACCACTTTCGCTAAGAATTTTGCCATCGTAAGGTCGAACCTCAATGACGTCACCCATGCTAAGCTTTTCGACAGGAGCTTCAAACACCAAAGCTCCCGAATCTTCCATCGTATTAAAGAAAATAGGCGCTACTTTATCGCCGATACAAATACCACCACCGCGCTTATTAGGCACGCCCGGCAAGTCATCGCCGAAATACCACAACACTGAATTAGTCGCCGATTTACGCGAAGACCCCGTACCCACAACATCACCAACAAAAGCGATGGGGAAACCTTTTGCCTTTAACTCATCAATCAATTTCATTGGCCCTAATTCGCCGGGCTGGTCCGGGACAATACCGTCACGCGCCATTTTAAACATCGCCAAAGCATGCAACGGAATATCCGGGCGACTCCATGCATCGGGCGCTGGAGATAAATCATCGGTATTAGTTTCGCCAGTCACTTTAAATACCGTTAGTTTGGTCGACTTAGGAACCACATCGCGCGAAGTAAACCATTCTCCGGCAGCCCATGACTCCATCACAGACTGAGCATTAGCATTGCCATTACTCGCCTTGTCCGCCACATCGTGGAACGCATCAAACATTAACAAGGTGTGCTTTAACTGTTGCGCTGCGGATACCGCTAACTTAGCGTCGTCTAATAAGCCAACTAATGTTTCAATATTATAACCACCGAGCATTTGGCCTAACAGTTCGACGGCTTTCCCGGCGCTAAGAAAATCGTTCGATTCTTCACTCTTGGCAACAGCCGATAAAAATCCTGCCTTTACATAGGCGGCTTCATCAACCCCCGGTGGAACCCGATTTTCCAGTAAATCTAGCAGTGCGCTTTCTTCTCCCGCTGGTGGCTGGCGCAGTAATTCAACCAGACCGGCAACTTGCTCGGCAGATAACGGTTTAGCGGGAATGCCCTGGGCGGCACGCTCTGCTTCATGTTGGCGATAGGCTTCTAGCACAATGAAACTCCTAACTGTAAGTAGTGGAACAATCAATAATATGGGGGTAATAAGTAATAAGCAAAGTCAGCCGTAAATACCGACTATACACAACACAGCAGAATGAGATTTGCTTATTAACAGGATTATATAACCATTGATTATACCGTAGCTACGGCAAAACTTTAATCGGCAGTTGCTTGGATTAATTCGGCTTTTACGGCTTCAATAACCTGCTTTCGCCCACTTAATCTTAACTTCAACGCCATTTCGGCCCAGTCGGGAGCCAACCCCAGGCTAATCTGAGTAACTGGCAGATTGAGAGTAAGAGACGGCACGTCCTTATCGACTCGACTGAGAAACAACCGACAGAGCGCAGGATAGACTTTATCGAAAGTCAATTCACCAGTGATAAACCTCGACAGCCTGATTTTATCCTCAGTACTTTTGCTCACCTCAACCTTCTCTGGCTCGTAAGAACCGTCGGCCTTTTGAATCTCGGGATGAGTAGCAAGGAGCATATCTTTAATGCGCAGAAGGTGATCATCGCTCAATTCAGGGAAGTATCCTCGCTGCCACCAGCGTAAATCATTAACCAGCGTATGACTGAGTAGCCGTGCTTTCTGCTCGAACGACCGCGACAACGCTCTCACTACCATGAGATTACGAGCCCCACTTGCTTTATCCAATCGTAACCCCAAATGCACAGGCACCGCCGAATGCCGTTGCCAAAAATCCAACAATTGCAGATCGAAACCAAAGCTACTGCCCCAATACGCACAACCTCTTTTTACCGCTTCAACCTCAAGTGCCGACAGCAATTGCGTACCGATACCCTGTCGCCGATCACCTTCGCGTACAGCGATTCTCATTACCCGCATGGATTTTGCACGCAACCACTGACTGTCACCCGAATAATTTGCCAACAATTGAGCTAACATATTCCCCTGTGGACGCCTATTAGCAACCACAACCAGGTCTGCCAATTCGCTTAGCTCCCGGCCAAAACCTCCTTCTTCACAACAGAGCAAAACACCAACTATTCGACTAGCACCGTCAACCACCTGTTCCGCCAACCACAAGTTAGCGTAGGGTACATCCAATAGATATCGTAGATCACTAGGCCGAGTTTGATAATGGGCATCTATAAGTAACGCAAATACCTCTCGAAGCATAGGTTCCGAAGCCAGCAATTGACGACCTGAAACCAAGCGAATTAAAACGGGACTGTTCGTATTCTGAGGAATATTGGCATATTCGCTATGAAGATTTTCACTCATCGCTATCGAATTTTTTGCCACAACTGCAGCAGGTTTTTTTATCTCACTACCAACCGCATTCACGTCTGTAGCCAAGAGCAAAAGATCGTTAAAGAATAACTCCATGGGATCGTCGCACGCCCAGCGAATAGGCTGATGCAAACTCAAAAATGAACAGGAGTCAAAGTGCCCACTAAGCGTATGCTTAAAGCGTACAGAAAAACCACGACCACTGCCCTCGTAGCCATGTAACGTAGAAGAAAAAACAACTCGATCAATTTGAAGAATTAACTGATTCAGAATGGGAAGAGGAATCGCCGCAGCCTCATCGACAATCAATAAATCTACCGGCAAACGAGAGCCATTTTGGCTGCCTCCGTTAAGAGTATCAATAAGCAACTGGTCTACGGCCATAAAACGCAATGATTTATCAACGCTATCGACTACATCCCCCACCGCTAGAAAAAAATGTTCAACATTTACACGCAGCGGAGCGGTAACGACGATGTGGCAAGGAGTTGATTTTAATAACCGCTGCACAGCAAGACCCAACGCCACACTTTTACCTCGGCCTCGATCCGCCTCTAATAAAATAGCACTTCGTGGCGTTTCCAATATCTTAACAACGTCTGAAATGACCTTTTCTTGGTCCTCGGTGGGATCGAATAGCTTTGGACCAATAGTTTTTTTTGTATCGACAGAGTCTTTTTTCACCGCACCATCTTTTTGCTCCGAGCTATTCACGACAAGCGACTCTTGCACAAAACTGTAGCTATGCCCCTTCGGCTGTAAATTTTGCTGTATCACCGTTAAAAATTTATTTTCTGGCAAAACCGATTGCTGCTCTAACAGTTGTCGAAACCGACGAATAAAGTTGCCCTCCATAATATATTCTTCTGGCCTAATGGCCTGATAACGAGAGTAATCCGGATCGTTATAGTCCGGCCATTCATCAAATGGCGGCGTGGTCAGTAACATCAGCCCGCCTCCCCGCAACGTGCCAATAACTTGGCCCATAACATCGGGATTTAACCCGGACCATGCATCAATAACAACCAACTCGGAGTCAGTTCCCAACCTGAACTTTAGCAGTTGGGAATTTGATAACTCTCTATGATAATCATCACTGAGCCCACTATTACTGTTAGAGTAAATAGTGTTGGAATAAACAGTGTTGGAATAAACAATACGAGCTCGCGTCATCTGCCGACACCATTGCTCTGAACCGGCTAAAACTAAACAAACCCGAAAATTGTTCGAATGACCAAAACTAAATAGTTTGGTTAGTTCGTGTTCAATTGTTGGAGAAATAGCACTCAAAATTTATAACCAAATAACAAACGGTGTAAATACCCATATACTACCGAGGCGTTTGAACAGAATCCCCTTTATTTCAAGAACGTTACTGGCAGGGATGCCAGCGTCGAACTATAGGGACATATCTATGCGCGTCTTGAAATAAAGGGGATTCTTTTCAAATGCCTTATTAGTAAATGTAAAAAACTGAAAACATATCACCCAATCAGTAACACCTTGCAGGAGCTCGTTTTATACTTGAAGCGTCCGATGTAGATTTGTTGATTCGAGATCTAGTTGTACTCCCTATCAATAGATTCGTATCGGCCAAACTCGACACTGTCCGTCACCCTGTCTGGCGGTGTCGAAATTAACAGGTCCTGTCGTTACCTAATCAGCTATGCCGTAGATTAAGTATTGGGCCTGCCTTTTAATCTCCCTATGTTAAACC
>JAJRPK010000354.1 GCA_024280785.1 Gammaproteobacteria bacterium | reverse complement strand
CTGGTCGATCGATACTTGATTATCCGCATTATACGCGGCCAAGTAGTGTAAACGGCAAGGACGTTCCGGCGGTATTGCTAAGCGGTGACCATAAAGCAATTGCTCGCTGGCGGTTAAAGCAATCGTTGATGCGAACACGAGACCGACGGCCTGATTTGTTTGAGCAGTTGGTGTTAACGGATGACGAAAAAGCTTTGCTGGATTTGGATCTTTAGCTGCTTTTGCAAGCTGCCAGTGAGGATGACTTAGGTGGCAGTTTATCCGGTTTAGCCAAGATTAAGGTATAACGCTAGAATTAGTTTTTCAACAGTTTTATATAGATATGTTTTTATAGATTTTTTGTAAATATTTTGTGTAAATGTGGTAAACATACGTCATATATAGTGTCGTGTTAAACACGCAAATTCAGTTCAGGAGTTCACAATGAGCGGCAGAAATAAAATCATCCAGCAACTTGATCAAGAGCAGATGGATGTTAAAAAGATTCCCGATTTTTCCCCAGGCGATACTGTTATCGTTAAAGTTAAGGTAAAGGACGGCGAGCGCGAACGATTACAGGCGTTTGAGGGTGTTGTTATTGCTAAACGTAATCGTGGGCTTAACTCTGCTTTCACGGTACGTAAAATTTCACACGGTGTGGGTGTAGAGCGGACTTTTCAAACATACAGCTCTTTAGTCGGAGAGATTACCGTAAAGCGTCGTGGTGCGGTAAGACGTGCCAAGCTTTACTATTTGCGCGAGCTGTCAGGTAAGGCGGCGAGAATTAAAGAAAAGTTAAAGAAAAGTTAAAGAAAAGCTTATTTAAGTTTCTAAAACGGCCTTGATGGCCGTTTTTTTATGCGTGGATTTTAGTCATAGCTGTTTATTTCGCGAGCACAATTTAAATTGTAGACTCTTAGCTGTGTGTTGTTTTCTATTTTTATTTGATCTCAAGTTACGGTCGATAATTGCCAGGATCCAAGAGTATTAAAGCTTGGCAATATTAATCAGGTCGTGCTCGCTATAAAATCACTCTGTTTTAAGAAAAAGTCGAGATCCAATAATATTTGAGATCCAACAATAAGAGGTGAGTGTAGTGGAAAGTATCATTGAATGGTTACCAAGAATTGCCAGCGGTATTGTCATGCTGATTGGCTTGGTTTGTTTTTTTAAGCCAAGCATCATCATGGACTCTTGTGGGATTAACATGACCAACAGCATGGCATTGTCAGAGGTGCGGGGAGTGTTTGGTGGGTTGAATATTGGCAGCTCTGCTGCTGCATTTTATTATGCCGAGCCGATGATATATGCCGCTTTGGGTTTTGCTTGGTGTGGGGTTGCTGCAGCAAGGTTTTATTCTATGGCGGTGGATGGAAGCACAGTGAAAGAGTCGATTGCCCCCATTATTTTAGATAGCTCGGTTGCTTTAATGTTTTTAAGTGGAACAGCGTTGCTCTAATTAACAAATGCGAATTAACAAATGCGACTTAATAAAAACGTTATACAGGTCAGAAGGTTAATGTAGTCGGTTATGCAGTATGTGGCTAACCGTCGCCATGAATTTTCCCTTTTGCTGACTGTAGTGTGAAGATTAGAAGCTGTATTGATAGCCTACCTTTAGCGCATCCTGCATTTCTAACTGTATTCCGTTTACATGCTGGTTTATTGTTGTCGTATATTCGACGGCGAGCCGATGACCTTTCGCGGTGTCGAGAATGTTAACGCCGACATTTAAATCAAGCCGTTCTTGGCCAAAATTCTCTGATTTGGCGGTCTGAACAGGGAGAGTATTGATTTGCTCGTCGCTACCATTAATGTCGTCGAAGTGAGTGTAAGTGAGTCGTAGCGAAGCAGAGATCCACGCTGCAAAATGGTAACTACCCCAGCCAGTCAGTATCGTTTGATCACCGAGTGAATATCCTTCATCATTGTCGTCGATTCTGAATTTTAGTTTTGCTTGGCTACCCCAATCCCATTTTTGAGTGTGCCCGGTGTAAGTGACCCCTGGCTCAAGGTCGTAGGTTCCCGAACCTAATTGCATTGGATACGGCAGTCGCTTGTTAACTCTTATGTTCATCGGGGTAAGTATTTTGCCTGTTTCTTTAATACTCCCAGTAGGAATGCTTAAAGCAAAGTTTAAATGAACATTGTGGACTTGCCCTGCATGAACACCATAAAGTGCGGCGATGGTAGTATCACCGAAGCCAGAGGTTTCAGTTGTAAAGCGGCCTATTGATGTCGATCCAGACATGTCGGCAAAGGTTTCGAGCTCCATTTCTTTGTCGATATAGCTTAGCATTAGCATTAAGGACAGTTTGTCGCTTGGTGCATACATACCTCCAAACATGTGCATGTCCGTTGTCATTTCAAGCGGGACTACGCGAAGCCCCATGCCGGAAAGAACGATTTCTTCTGTTGAGATACTGTCACTACCTTTTAAATTATCCTTCATTTCCATATGGCCAAACCGGTATGAAATCATCCATTCACCTTGGTTGTGAAGGTGATCTCCTACAACTCCTATAGGGGCGTGATTAGTAGGCGCATGATTTGCGGGTGCGACGTCATTGTGGTTGCTTCCCGCTAGTTGATCACCGAGTACGGTGGTGGAAGTGGCCCCGCTAGCCATGGTTATGAGGGCTAGCAGAAAGTATTTGTTGGTGGGCATATTTAAAATCCGTCGAAAAAGGAAAGCGAAGCCACTTGCGGCAATTGTACGAATTGAAAAAGGATCAATCGCGAGTGCACATCTTAATCGAATCAGGGTAAATGGGAATGCGACATGATGTCGCAGCGCATCGGGTCAGCCGAAAATGTTTTCAGAAAACAGGAAGGATATTTTATCGAAGGCCTTTAAAAGGATCGAGTTCGTTGCTGTTGAATAATTCGGTGCTGGGTGCGAGCAACTGTAAATAGCGATCAAAGTATAGAAGTTGTTTGAGTAATAATGTGAATGCGCTAGGAAATCGGATTCCGTGGCGTCTAGCGATGGCCGACAAGGTGTTGAGTTGACTCGCTTCCGTTCGGTTTCCAGCTAAATTATTTATTGGACTATTAGCAAACGCTTGCTGTAAGTCGTTGGCAAGGTCTTTAGAATTTACTTTTTTCTTGGTCATGCCGACGTCAGTCATTGCTGTTGCCATTTTCAAATAGTCCGCCTCGCCTATGGCGCTGAACAGCATAAATGCAGCTTGCCATACTGTGGGTGTGATTTTTCCGACCATACCGAAATCAATAAAGCCCACTCGGCCATCATCCAGCAATAATAAATTACCGCTGTGCAAGTCGGCATGAAAAAAATCGGCGTTCTTGAGTGATGAAAACCAAACATTTAAGGCATTAAATAAAGCCTCTTGAGGGCTGATATCGGCGGCATACGATTCGCTATTGGATATGCTTTTATCGGTAAAGGCACGGCCGTAAATACGTTCCATCGTGAGCACACGTTTACTGCAAGCAGCTAGTATGGGTTTGGGTGCGATAACACTTTCTATTTTTTGCGACTGCAAAAAACGGTTAAAGCTTTGCAAGTTCTTTGCTTCCTTAATGAAATCGCATTCATCGATCATGGATTGATGAATTTCATTGATAATGTCAGTTATAGAGTCTTTCGCGAGGGCGGGAGAGACCCATTCCATAATTTTGCTGGTAATATATACAGCATTCAAATCAATGTTGATGATGGCTTCGACGCCGGGTTTCTGGACTTTAATGACAACGTCTGTGCCGTCAATTAATGTGGCAGCATGAACTTGAGCAATGGAGGCAGAGGCTAGTGGCCTTTTATCGATGAAGCTATATATTTCAGTTAGAGGCCTGCCGAGTTCAGAATCTAGAACTCCCTTTACTGTTTCATAGGGCAGGGGTGAAGTTTGATCTAAACAGTTTTGAAATGCCTCGACGTAATCGGCAGGAAAGATAGAGGGGGAGCTAGCTATAAATTGTCCTAATTTTATGTATGTTACCCCCATCGACTCGAACAGCTCCCGGACCTCTACGGCTGTTGGCTGCCTCCGTTCACGGGCACAGCGGATAATTTTTGGTGAAGCGTTAAGCAGGGTTTTATTCAATCGCAAGCCGCTTCTAATGCCGTACTTTAGAATATTTAAAGGTGTGGATTTAATGCGTGCCAATCTCATAGATCAATTCTCTGAGTTATAAGCGAAGCTATTAATATTTCTACCGTCAGTGATACTGAGCAGTGCCTTACAACGATCAAACTAGATCTAGGCGGAATTGGTTGGACCGTGAATAGCAAAGGCATAGTCTTTCACTTGCCGCCGTGTTTGTTTAGTCCTATGTTTCGATGTGTAATCATTCGCACAAAGGCTTATCCGGAATTAAGCTTTCGTGTACAGTGCTTTCGTGTACAGTGGTATTAGAAGTGTGACTAGTAGCTCGCTTGAAATATGTGCAGTTTGCCATTTTTCATTTGCAGCATAACTTTTCATTTGCAGCATAACTAGGCTATTGTCTATCTACTGTATTGTCCACCTACTGTATTGTAACCAGAGCGTTAGCCCGCTATCTAGGGCTAAGAGTACTAAAATCGATAAATGAAAGCGATATTTGCTATACCCTTTGCCAATGAACAATGTAGCTGCCGATAAAACCAGTCTGATAACCGAAGATGCATCGTTAATCGAACGCTACATCGACGCTGTGTGGATGGAACGAGGATTAAGTCAGAACTCGCTGGATGCCTATAGGAGTGATTTACAAGCTGTAGCAAGGCATTTGAACCAGCACGAAAAACAGCTTCTAACGGCGGATTATGCCGATTTTCTTGGCTATTTAGCGGGGCTGGCCGCTCAGAATAAAAGCTCAAGATCACAGGCGCGGCTGGTGTCTAGCTTGAGAGGGTTTTATCGCTTTTGTATGCGCGAAAATTTACTTTACAGCGACCCTGTTTCACGGTTGGAACCACCCAAATTAGGCCGTATTTTACCGACAACCTTGTCTGAGTTACAGGTAGAGCAGCTGTTAGCGGCACCAGATTTAGCTAGTCCCATTGAGCAGCGGGACAAAGCTATGCTTGAGTTGCTTTATGCGTCAGGACTAAGAGTGTCGGAGTTGGTCGGCCTCGAAATGCCAGCGATTAACTTGCGACAAGGTGTGGTTCGCGTAGTGGGTAAAGGAGGCAAAGAGCGGATGATTCCGATGGGAGAATCAGCAGCCCACTACTTACAGTATTATTTCTCTGATGCAAGGATTCTGATGCTCGAGAGCAAGCCCGGGGTGAGTGGACGTAGTAGCGGGAGCGGTAGTGTGAATAGCGACGTGGTGTTTCCCAGTCGAAGAGGCCAAAAAATGACACGTCAGGCTTTTTGGTACCGGGTTAAATATTACGCAGAGCGAATTCACTTACCCGTGAAGCTTTCTCCGCACGGTTTACGCCATGCGTTTGCGACCCATTTACTTAATAATGGAGCCGATTTGCGGATTGTCCAGATGCTGTTGGGGCATAGTGATTTGTCTACGACCCAAATTTATACTCATGTTGCTAAACATCGCCTGCAAGAGCTGCATGCGGAGCATCATCCCCGAGCTTAATTTTGAAGCAAAGCTTGGTCCTCGTAAACGTCAATTGGTTCTTGATGAGAGAACGATATTGTCACGATTAAGAGCAAAAACTACTTGAAATGGCGGTAAAAGCTTTAATTCTCGCTTAAGCTGTTATAATCTGAAGGGCTGTAACTATATTTTCTTCTCGGCGGGGAACGCAATTAGAATGTTGCAATCTATATTTACTGATTGTGGTATGGCTTTTAGCCCTACGTCGAGACGAGTGATTCTGTACAACATCACCATATGTGTGGATTAGTTTGTCGGCCGGTTCGAATGTACGGGCGGGCGATAGTTGAATTAAGAAGATTTGAGGTAAGTATGCGTCTATTTTTATTTATAGGTTTGGTCTTTGTAGCTCAGCTGTCAATCGCAGCCGAGTCCGTGAATAGTAAGGTGCTCAATCGGCTTAAGGACGCACGACCAGATTTTGAGTTTGGTGTGGTTTCCGAAACCCCCGTTAAAGGAATTTACAAGACAAATATCATGGGTGGCCCGACTATTTATATTACCGCTGACGGCAAGCATTTTTTTGCCGGTGATTTTTTTGCAGTGGGTTCCGTCGATATTGTTAATCTGGGCGAACAGAAAATGGAGCAAGAACGAGTTGTTGCTTTATCTAAGCTCAGTGTTGATGACATGATCGTCTTTGCTCCCAAAGAGCCGAAAACACATGTCTATGTATTTACCGATGTAGATTGTTATTACTGTCAAAAGCTGCATAAAGAGGTCCCTGCGCTTAATGAGCTCGGCGTTGAAGTTCGATATTTAGCTTATCCGCGTGCGGGCATCGGTTCGCCAAGCTATAGAAAAATAGCCACAGCCTGGTGTGCGGACGACCCTAATGTGACCTTAACAAAATTAAAGGCTGGAGAAGTTGTTCCCGACGATGTTTGTGAAGACAATCCTGTTGCGGCGCAATATAAGCTTGGGGGCGAATTAGGTGTTACGGGAACGCCCGCACTGGTGACGTCAAAGGGCGAGCTGTTGCCCGGTTACATGCCTGCGGATAAACTGGCGAAGAGGTTGGGTTTGTAAGTTTATCGCTTAAGTTGGGTTAAACTGAAAGCGCAGCTAATTAGCTGCGCTTTCGCGTTTTTTACTATTACATTTAAAGTGAAGGTATTTTGAAAACAGTCAATGTTGGAATCTGCGGCTTAGGCACTGTGGGATCGGGTGTAGTAAATGTGATGCAGCGAAATATTGCAGCCATCACATCGCGGGCTAATTGTGGCTTAGCTATTACCCATGTGGGAGCTAGAAGAGATAATCCTAACTGTGACGTATCAGATATTAAAGTGAGTCGCGATGTTTTCGCAGTTGTCAAGGATCCTAACGTTGATATCGTGGTCGAACTTATCGGAGGCTATGAGCCAGCTAAGCAATTGGTGATGCAGGCTATTGCTAATGGTAAGCACGTGGTCACTGCAAATAAAGCGTTAATCGCGGTCCATGGAAACGAGATATTTGCAGCGGCAGAATCACGCGGCGTGACGGTAACCTTTGAAGCGGCCGTTGCGGGCGGCATCCCCATTATTAAAGCGATCCGCGAAGGTTTAAGTGCCAACTCGATCGAATGGTTAGCAGGAATCATCAATGGCACAGGCAACTTTATTTTAACCGAAATGCGTGACAAAGGCCGTGAGTTTGCAGACGTTTTGGCGGATGCGCAGCGATTAGGTTATGCCGAAGCCGATCCAACTTTTGATGTCGAGGGTATAGACGCAGCGCATAAACTGGTCATTTTGGCCTCTTTGGCGTTTGGTATGCCATTAAATTTTGAAGCTTGTTTTACCCAAGGTATAGCTGACTTGTCGCCGCAAGACGTTATATTTGCAGGCGAACTTGGTTACAGTATTAAGCATTTGGGGATCGCACGGAGGGCTGAGCATGGAGTAGAACTGCGAGTTCATCCCACGCTAATACCTCAGCGCCGCTTGATTGCGAATGTAGATGGAGTGATGAACGCTGTTTTAGTCAAGGGCGATGCCGTTGGCCCTACATTATATTATGGGCCGGGAGCCGGGTCTGAGCCAACGGCTTCGGCAATCGTAGCAGATGTGATAGATACCGCGAGAATGCTTGACGTCGATAGAGATTGCCGTGTGCCTCATTTAGCATTTTCTCCCGATGCAGTGCGACCATTACCCATTTTGCCGATAGAACAGATCTCGTCAGCCTATTACCTTCGGCTAACAGCGGTCGATAAGCCGGGGGTTCTCTCTCAAATAACGCAAATTTTAAGTGATGCCGGTATAAGTATTGAAGCAGTCAGTCAAAAAGAGGCTCAGCACGAACCCGATTCATCTCAGTCAGGGCAGATGGTGCCGATCGTGCTGATTACTGATATTACTGTGGAATCCAATTTACGAGCAGCGGTTGGTAGAATAGAATCGCTTAGCTCGATTACCGATAGTGTAACGTTTATTCGGGTTGAGTCTTTAACGTGATTGGCGGATAACGCGTTGCATTTACTTTCATTTATTGGCTAATTAGAGACGTATTGTGAAATATATTAGTACCAGAGGGCAGGCGCCTGAGCTTAACTTCGAGGAAGTATTGCTAGCCGGCTTGGCGAGTGATGGTGGGCTATACATTCCAAAAACACTGCCGTCTTTTTCGCCAGAGCAAATTGCGGCATGGGCAGGGTTGTCCTATCACGAGTTGGCCTACGAGGTGATAGTTCCATTTGTCGGCGACTGTATTCCAGAAAATGATTTGCGCGAAATGTTGCAAGAGACATATTCGGTTTTTTCACATTCTGCGGTAGCCCCTCTAGTTCAGTTGGGGCACAATGAATGGGTGCTTGAATTGTTTCAGGGGCCGACTTTAGCGTTTAAAGATTTTGCTTTGCAGCTGTTGGGACGATTGCTCGATTACGTATTAAAAAAACAAAATAGGCGAGTCGTTATCCTGGGGGCTACCTCGGGTGATACGGGCTCCGCAGCGATCGAAGGTTGTCGGCATTGTGACAATGTGGAAGTTTTTATCTTGCACCCACATAAGCGTGTTTCAGAATTTCAACGTCGCCAAATGACTACAGTGTTAGAAGATAACGTACACAATATTGCGATTGAAGGGAATTTTGACGACTGTCAAAACATTGTTAAAGAGAGCTTTCTCGATCAGTCATTTTTACCCGATGGTTTGCAGTTGGTGGCAGTTAACTCCATCAACTGGGCGCGTATTATGGCACAAATTGTGTACTATTTTTATTCGGCGTTAGCTTTAGGCTCGCCACAAAAAAGTGTCGCGTTTTCTGTGCCGACAGGAAACTTTGGCGATATATTTGCTGGCTATCTGGCTCAAAAGATGGGTTTGCCTATACACCAGTTAGTTATTGGCACTAACAAAAATGATGTACTGCATCGTGTGATAACTGATGCCGTATATGAAAAATCAGAGTTACATCATACGCTATCACCGAGTATGGATATTAGTATTTCGAGTAACTTCGAACGCTTAATGTTCGACTTATGCAATCGTGATGGAGAAAAAGTACGTGATTTAATGGAGGTATTAAACTCCAGCTCGATCCGATTTGACAAAAAGCAGGCATTGGCTGTAAGAGCTTTGTTCACTAGCGCATCTATTGATGACGATGCAACCTGTGACCTCATTGCTGATGTATTTAGCACGACAGAGTATTTGTTGGACCCGCATTCCGCGATTGGTGTTGGGGCGGGACGGATTTGTAACACGCACAAAGATTTACCGATGGTCGCACTGGCAACGGCGCACCCAGCGAAATTTCCCGATGCCATCGCTAAAGCGGGCATTGGGATCATTCCTGAAATTCCACATCATTTAGAAGATCTATTGGAACGCGAAGAGCGATATACAGTTTTATCGAACGACAGAGCTGTCGTCAACCAGTTTATGGCAAACAACCTTTCCGCATAGCGATTAATATGCAAGCAAGTATCCAGAGGCGGTCTTTATCGACTGCGAGTAACGCGCAATTCAATTCTTGTATTCACCCGTTATTACAACGAATTTATTTATTGCGTGGGCTCAGTCAAGATGCCGATGTAGACCTGTCTATGTCAGCACTTTTACCTCCTACAGAACTTAAAGGATTGTCTGGTGCTACTGAGTTATTGGTTGCGGCAGTGGAAAAGTCAGCTCGTATAGTTGTAGTAGGGGACTTTGATGCGGATGGCGCGACGAGTTGTGCTCTGGCAATGCGAGCCTTGTCTGCCATGGGCCATGATGATGTTCAATTTCTTGTACCTAACCGATTTGAATTTGGTTACGGCCTTACGCCAGAGATCGTAACAATAGCTCGGCTACAAAACCCTGCACTTATTGTTACGGTTGATAACGGTATATCTAGTGTTGAAGGCGTTGCTGCGGCGCGAGATGCTGGTATCGATGTGTTAGTCACAGATCATCACCTTCCCGGTAAAGTTTTGCCTAACGCCAATGTCATTGTTAACCCCAATCAACAGGGATGTAATTTTTCGAGTAAAGCACTCGCTGGCGTAGGAGTGATCTTTTACGTTATGTCGGCATTGCGGTCGGCATTACGGGAGCGCGGTTGGTTTAATGATCAAAGACCCGAGCCCAATATGGCAGATTTTTTGGATCTTGTTGCGCTGGGAACCGTGGCGGATGTTGTCCCTCTTGATAAAAACAATCGAATTTTAGTCGAGCAAGGTTTGCGTCGAATTCGTGTGGGTAAATCTTGCGCGGGTATACGAGCGTTGATTGAAGTGTCGGGTCGAAGCGCGGCGCAAATAACAGCGGCCGATATGGGCTTTGCTTTGGGTCCACGACTGAATGCAGCGGGTCGATTGGATGATATGTTTATCGGTGTAGCGTGTTTATTCACGGATGATGAAAAGTTGGCACACGAGATAGCGTTAGAGCTTGATGGTTTGAACAAAGATCGACGGCAAATTGAAAGTGGGATGCAGGTGCAAGCAGAAAAAGCTCTGACGAAAATTGACTTAGGGCAAGGGTCTAAATTGCCGGTAGGCATGTGTTTATTTAATGAAGACTGGCACCAAGGCGTTGTCGGTATTTTGGCATCAAGGATTAAAGAAAGTTATCACCGCCCGGTGATTTGTTTTGCCTTAGCGAACGATAGCGAGAACTGTACTGAACTAAAAGGTTCTGCGCGCTCGATTAAAGGTTTTCATATTCGGGATGCGTTGGATGCTGTTGCAGCAAAGCATCCAGGTTTAATCGAAAAATTTGGTGGTCACGCTATGGCGGCAGGGCTTAGCATTAAAAAAACAGCCTATCCGGATTTTTCCAAGGCCTTTGATTTTGAGGCCAGTAGGCTGTTGTCCGAAGATGAATTGCAGTCGGTCATTTTTAGTGATGGTGAGCTTGCGTTAGAGGACATTAGCTTAGATAACGCATCTCTTTTGTCTTACGCGATGCCCTGGGGACAATTGTTTCCCGCACCAGTATTCGACAATGAATTTGTTGTAGTGAAGCAGCGTATAGTTGGTGAGCGGCATTTAAAATTGGTCTTGCAAATGCCGGGTCGCGAGAGGGAAATATTTGATGCCATCGCCTTTAATATCGATAGCGATTGTTGGCCAGACGAATCGGTTAAGCGAGTGAAAATTGCCTATCGCTTGGATATTAATCGTTTTCGCGGCAGAGAAAGTGTGCAACTCATGGTTGAATTTATCGAGAAAGTGGAATAAGAGAAAGTGAATTAGATGAAAGCTAAATTAGAACCTGGTTTATACGAGCATTTTAAAGGCATGCGCTATCAAGTGATCGATGTGGCAAGGCACAGCGAAAGCTTAGAGTATATGGTGGTTTACAAAGCCTTGTACGGTGACTTTGGGCTGTGGGTGAGACCGTTAACTATGTTTACCGAGATAATTGAACGCGATGGTGTACAGCTCCAGCGTTTTAAACGATTAGCTGAGGGCTAACGTATGTGTATGTGAATTTTGATGCGCTTGCGATAAGGAAATTATAAGGGAATAATAATTCACTCTTTCAATTTAATGTTAAAAGAAAATCCAACGATTTAAGCTATCAGTATGGAAAAAAAATCAAAGAAAACGCTTCCTACCAAGATTGAGGTAGCCGCTCCACTGAATCCCAAGTACGGCAAGGGTATCTTCCGACGACGAATTCGTTTGACCAAGGGCGAAGGGTTTGTGCTTGGCGAATTAGAAGATAACAGCCACGCGTTCAAGTCTACTTTATACCACGACGACCACAAGGTGACGGATGTGCAGGGGGAAGCCATCCGCTATCCGATGAGCACCTGTCCGGGTGCCATTGAGCCATTGCGAAAAATTATTGGTATGACCTTGGGGCAAGCTGCTGGTGAACTTGCCAACAAATTGAAGCCACGATCACAGTGCACACATCTTTTTGATTTGACGGTACTCGCTTATCGGCATTTGCAGAGAGATGCTGCTCAGTGCACCTACGATATCCAAATGAATGACGAAGATGGCGCAGAGCAGGTGTTGCAGGTATATCGAGAGGGGGTATCGGTGTTGGAGTGGACGGTTAAGCAGTGGCGGATTGTGGCGCCTGAGTTTTTAGCCGGCAATACAATTAGTCAGGGTTTTTCTAAGTGGCTAGAAACTGTTTGGAGCGGCAATGAACAACAAAAAGAATATGCGTGGTTGGCACAAAAAGGTTATCTGGTTTCTCAGGCAAGAATGTTTGATATTAATAAATTAGGCGGCACCCGTGAGTTTGTAAATCCAAGCATGGTCGGTATTTGTCATACTTACAGTGAAGAACAGATTGAACACGCTGTACACTCTCACGATTCATTTATAGATTTTACCGATACCCCAGAGCAATTGCTGCGATTTGAGTGATTGCCAGTGTAGAGGCTTCGATGGTATTAGTAAAAGCTCTATAAGATTAAATGCCTCCATTTTTCAGACAGCTCGTATTTTCGTGACTTAGCGGCTTGTCCGTGTTTGATAAGAAAGCCTTCCTCCAACCATAGATTGCAAATATTGAGCGCTGTCCGGCGATGAAGTTTAAGTGCCATGGCTATTTCTTTGGTTGTGATGTATTTGCTTTGAGAAAATAACGATAAGATTTGTTTTTGTCGTTGGTCTAGCTCACGCAGTAACGAGCTGTGGTCAATTGAACTTGAACTTTTTGCCGCTTCTGCCGCTTCTGCTGCTTGTAGGCGGATTTTAGCGAAGGCATCAGCCATGCCGTCACAAAAGTAAGTGATCCAGTTAGTTATATCACCATCTGCCCGTCCAAAATAATAATTGTGAGAGTCGCCGATAGCAAGCGCTTCATAGTAGCCTTGAAGGTTTTTGGCGTAGTATTCTTCTAATGAATATATGCCTTTTAAGCCATACCCGCATTTATGGAGTACCCAGTTAGTGAGCAATCGTGCTGTACGCCCATTGCCATCGCAATAAGGGTGGATGGTCGCATATTGATAATGTGCTATCCCGGCAATGATGGGTATAGGCAATTCCGCTTTCTCTACCTCGTCATTGACCCACGCTATAAGATCTTGCATCAGTGTGGGTACATCTTTGGCTTCTGGTGGCATGTAAACAATGGCGTTGTTCCCACCATCGCGGATAACATTTTGGCCGTCACGGTAAAGCGTGGCTGCTGCTTTGCCATTCATGACTAAACCATGAAGCACTTGAATGTCTGTTTCTGTGATTGACGGTGAGGGCGTGTTGATGAGTGTGTCGAGATGATCCAGAGCGAGGTAGTAATGTTTCACCTCTCGCTCATCCCGTTCACGGTTTGGAAGAGTGCCTCCATGCAACACATGTTCAACCTGTTCTTGCGTTAGCCGGTTGCCTTCAATTTGAGTAGAGTAATGGGTAGAAACCAGTCGGGCAGATTCGCGTAAAGAGGTAAGAACGCGGACAGTAATAGGTAAATCTGTGACTGCTTGACGGCTGGCTTCAATATCCATGAGTAGCTTGGCCAAAGCTGCTGTTATCTTGAAGTTTGGTATGAACATGATAGAGCCTGCAATTCCCTTCTTTATTTATTCTAACAAACTTCGTGTAAATTTCCAATAAAGTGCGTATAAATGGCGAGTAAACTTTGTACATTAAGGCTGCGGTGTTGGCCCAAAGTAGCCAATTGCTCATAAAAGTATGGATGAATGACCAATGATAGACATAGGCTGATGATTCTGGTTAACTATCCATCCCCCTTGGCTCCTAATGGATTTAGGAGTATCACAATGACAATTAATAAAAATTTAAGCCTGCTTGCCGGTTCGGTAATGCTGGCATCTGTTGGGGCTCAAGCTGCAACTGTTGCACCATCTGATTTTAGG
>JAJRPK010000353.1 GCA_024280785.1 Gammaproteobacteria bacterium | reverse complement strand
GTTGAATAAGAAGTTAGGGATTATATACCTCTAGCGCTCAAGAATACCTTATTTCTAGCACGCATCTTTTCGCGAATAGTATTGTTAAAAAGCCTTGCAACAAATCTCTATTTCAAGAGGATTATAGTTGTTCTACACGACGATTGAGATCGTTAAACAGGAGGACAAAAGGGTCTGTTAGAGTCCGAAGTAATCTTCATTCCTTAGTCGAATTATTACTGAAAACTTACCAGTCTTCGGTTTTAATAGTCTGCGGAAGGTTTTGGGCAGCTGCGATCCAGGCGGTAACCATTTCTAAGGTGGGTACGGTGCGATTTCGATTTTCGCTGACGTTAACCTCGGCTATTTTTTTTGTTAGATCGGAGCCGTCCTGTTTTGCGAGTTGTTGTACGGATTTAATATTAGAAGCGGTCAATAGCTCCGCAAATTTTCCGCGAATACCGGGCACCCGGATCAAGTCGGCCATACTGATCCATGACTGAACGACCTTTTCTTTCTTGTTAACTTGACTGGCGATCTCAGAAATAATGGTAGGGTTGGTGCCTTTATCAAGTAACTGTCGGGTCGTTGCAATGCGTATTTTCCGTAGCCGCTGAGCATAGCTTTTGCCGATACCTTCTATTTCTTCAATATCATAATCACCTGAACGCGTAAGAGAGTTACCTAAGTCTTCAGAATAGGGGGGCTCCAAGTTACGCGTGTTTTTGTTAAGAGGGATCGTATCCATAAAGTCTTCTGAACGGACTGTTTCAAAAGGCGCAGTCTGGTTTTGTAACTCGGTGATGTGGTCAGTTTCTAGTTCTATAATGGCCATTTCGATTGAATTAGAATGAGCGTCGTCAAGGTCTTCATTGTGGCTCGTATCTACTTGGGTGGCCGCTTCGTTAAAAAGGAAGGTTTCCTGTTCGGCCTGGTTGTTTTGGGCTGAACCAGTCGGCGCTGGGATAGGCTGATTTTGTACTTCGCCATTCCGCTTTTCTTCCTCAGTGAGTGGGGCTTGTTTTTCATCAAGGGGGGGGAGGTCGGGCCTTAAAGATTTAGCTTCGGTATCAGCGCCACTCATTGAAGTGGAGGGTTGGTCGAATTCGGAAGTGAGTGGATCCCACTCTCCGGAAACTTCTTCTAGGTCTTGTATTGTTTGATCCTGTTCATAATCAAGAGGAGAGGATTCATTCAAGCTAGCATTCAGTAATGAGTCAAGCGGTGTGGTTCTATCGTTGTCTATTTGCTCTAGATCAGAGATACGTTTGAAGTCAGCGGTGTGGTTATTTGGTTCATAAGACAATGGGTTGCTATCACTCGCAATGCTCAGTATTTTTGTGTTGAGATCAACATTGTCGCGCTCCATGTTTTGTAGTTTTCTGTGGATCTCATCGCGTTCTCTTTCGAGTTCCTCAATCGTTTCCATCTGTCCTTCAACATCTGCAATAAGCGCATCTTCTCTATTTCTCGATATCTGATTCCGTAGCAGCCACCCGTTAACTAGACCGAGAAGAAACGTCAGTATGAGGCAGATAATTATTTTGCTGATTAAATACCCCATAACCTATTGCTCCAGGATTAGAAATTCAATACGACGATTTGTAGCTCGGCCTTTTTGTGTTGTATTGGTGGCTATCGGACGAGTATCCCCATGCCCGTTGCTTTTAAGGCGTTCAATATCGATGCCTTTTGACACTAAGTAACTCAATACAGCATTCGCACGTCGTTGACTCAGCGCCTGATTTTGGTTGCTGTCGCCGTTGCCATCAGTATGCCCTGAAATTTCAATTTTTGTTTTAGGGCATTTGTTGGCTGTTAAAGCTATTGAATCCAGCAACGTAAAGCTCGATTCGTCGATGATCGCTCGGTTGGATAGAAAAATGACTTGTTGATCTGAGAGTACGTCATCAATTTGTTTTTGGCATAGGTCGGCGGTGATAAATGTTTGCTTGGTGGGTGAATTAGGCACTGATTCTGACTGTGGAACCGCTACATTAAATGCAGTGTTTACTCGGCTCGGAGTATTGCTACTAATCGATTGCTGTAGCGTATCACGGGTCTCGCTAGACGATGTTGTTCCTGTGATATTTAAGTCGCTATCTTGGAGGGTTGCAGTCACCTCGGTAAAACTCTTGAGGTTCGGGATCAAGCCCTGAGTGATTGTTTGAGTGAACCCCTCCGGTGCACCTTGTACTATTTCGAGGCGCGTAATGACACTACCTTTTTCTAAGTGTTTTCGCGTTGCTTCGCGAATATCTGAGCGAGCCTCTTCGTTTGGAATGAGGCCGGATAGAATGGCCGTTTTTCCATCAAACTCCAATTTAAATTCATAAGGGTGGGTAGTGGTGTTAGATGGTTTGCTAGTTTCAAGCGTGGTTTGGGATTTTACAGGTTCATCGGTTTCGGATCCTTTAGCGACAACTAAGTGGTTCATTACAGCGTCAACACCCCAGACAGATAAGGCCACCTCTCCGGCTTTTTGCCGAAGTGCCTGGTTGGGTGCGAATCCATTAAGTCTGACCAGTTGTCCATCCGTTGAAGCTCGACTCCACTCCATGCCCTCAAAATTTAGAGATGTTGTGGTACGTTTCTGTAGATCATCTTCTATGAGTGGACTGTGATGATTAATACAAAAAAGGCTTATGCTGGCAAGCGCAGCTAGACCGACCAGCATTATCAGCAGTGATTTAAAACTCATTAAACTCCTCCTTGAGAGGATGCGCGGTGTATAGGATGGGTCATTTTGAATGAGGTTTGTTGTTGTTGTGTTAGGCGCTGATGTACATCTTGTTTATTCCCACCCGTAGAAACTAAAATGTTAAAGCACTGCGCTTCATTATGAGGTAAATAAATTATAAAGTTCAAGAGAATGTAACGATGTATTTACATTCTATGTAAGTACATCGCTGGGGCCTTTATTGGAGGCGCTGTATAAAACTTGTAATTTTGAGTTAAGAAAATGTGCAGTGTCGCAGTATTGATATTTTAATTCAATGGGTTACGTTGATGCTTTGTGTGAAGGTAATGTGTCAATTTATTGGCTGAAACTGCCTATGATTTATCGTGATACGCAAGCTCACTGTGTCTTAAAAAATCGTTATTTAAATCTAACGATTTCCCTGATTACCACCATATGTTGTGGAATGGATGTCAGTTTTGACACAACAGGTTATAATCCCGTGTTTTAACCTTTGGAGGTATTCATGTTTTCACTGGATATGAAGATTGCTGGATATGATGACAAATTATGGACTGCTATTACGAATGAAGAACGTCGTCAGGAAGAGCATATTGAGCTGATTGCCTCTGAGAACTATGCCAGCCCCAGAGTAATGGAGGCACAAGGTACCGTGCTAACCAATAAATACGCTGAGGGTTATCCGCAGAAACGTTATTACGGTGGTTGCGAGAATGTCGATGTGGCTGAGCAGTTAGCCATCGACAGGGTTAAAAAGCTGTTCGACGCGGACTACGCCAATGTGCAGCCGCATTCTGGATCGCAGGCCAATGCCGCCGTGTACCTGGCCTTGCTAAAGCCGGGTGATGTGATTCTAGGTATGAGCCTGGCGCATGGCGGGCACTTGACGCATGGCTCGAAAGTTAACTTTTCTGGCAAGATTTTTGATGCTTATCAATATGGCCTCGATCCTGATACCGGTGAGATTGATTATGATCAAGTCGAGCAACTGGCGAAGGAACACCAACCGAAAATGATAATAGCGGGTTTTTCCGCTTATTCCAGGATCGTGGATTGGCAGCGTTTTCGTGATATTGCCGATGGCGTCGGTGCTTTTCTCGTCGTCGATATGGCCCACGTTGCTGGCCTCGTTGCGGCGGGAGCCTATCCTAGCCCCGTCAATATCGCGGATGTAACGACTTCAACCACGCATAAAACCTTGCGCGGGCCTCGCGGCGGGATCATTCTTGCGCGCGCTAATCCCGAAATAGAGAAAAAGCTCAACTCACTGGTATTTCCTGGTACGCAGGGTGGCCCATTGATGCATGTGATTGCGGCAAAGGCTGTTGCTTTCAAAGAGGCCTTGGATCCCGAGTTCAAAAACTATCAAGAACAAGTCGTGAAAAATGCCCGGGCTATGGCAAATACCATGATTGAACGGGGCTACCGTATCGTCTCCGGTGGCACTGATGATCATCTTTTTCTGGTCGATTTAATCGAAAAGCCCATGACGGGTAAGCAAGCGGATGCTGCGCTTGGGCAGGCCAATATTACCGTGAATATGAATGCGGTTCCCAATGACCCAGAATCTCCGTTCGTCACCAGTGGTATTCGAATCGGTACGCCGGCGGTGACCACACGAGGCTTCGGTGAAGCGGAGTGTATTGATCTAGCGGGTTGGATTTGCGATATCCTGGATGATATTGAGAGTACCAAAAACATCGATGCCGTCCGCCAGAAAGTCCTTGATATCTGCGCTCGCTTTCCTGTTTACGAGCAATAAACTAGCTCGAAAATGCGCTGCCCATTCTGTAATCATAAAGAAACAAAGGTGATCGATTCGCGCCTTGCCAATGAAGGCAGTCAGGTGCGTCGCCGGCGCGAATGCTTGGAATGCAGTGAGCGGTTTACGACCTATGAAAGTGCTGAACTGAGCATGCCGCGGCTGGCCAAGCGCGATGGGCGTCGCGAAGC
>JAJRPK010000352.1 GCA_024280785.1 Gammaproteobacteria bacterium | reverse complement strand
TTTAATATTTAATAGTTAATATTCAGGTATGAGTTTTTATTTTTTTTATTCAGGGCGTAAATCAAATTTATCTATGTAACGCTTAAATGTTTCGCGCACTTGCTCTGGGATAATACCAAAATCTTCCGCTTTGTAAGTATGTCGGCCGTGTTTGTCCTGCGGATTATCGGTAATAAATTGTTGCATTTTATCGGCAGCTTCACCGCTTAGTTCTATGCCTAGCGCTTCGTATATTTGTTCTATTTCGGCGAATTGATTGTCGACAAAGTCGTGAAAATACATATCGTATATTTTTGCATCGGCGCCGACTTTTTGTTCTCTAACGTCCATAGCGTGGTTAAGTACTTGATTGAGTCGTTGAGTCCAATCGGCGGCGATTTCTTTACCATCGGTTTCGTCGCTACCCATTGACCTAACTAGTCTGGTTAAGCTTGCGTAGGAGGTCATTGATTTAACCGGGTCACGGTGGGTGAATACAATACGCGCATCGGGATATTGGGTCAGTAAATGCTCTAGTCCCCACATATGTGCGCCGGTTTTTAACATCCATCGGTCGCCGGGGCAACGCCACTGGAAATGTTGCAACTGTCGATAATGAAATTCGTACACGTGGGCAAAGTCAGCCTCATTATCCACCCAATCCTGATAGCCGGGCATTCTAAATTGGTTGTGGAATAGCGGCGTACACATCGAGTCGCCCATCAAGGTTACGCATTCTTGTGACAGTTGGGCTCCCATCGGGTGCATGGTCTTAAATTCGGGGATGAGTAGTTCAACGTCTGGAAATGTAGCCTGACATTTGGCAATTCTAGGGTCGGAGTCGAAGCTGCTTCTCTCTGGAGGGGGAGAGGGAAACATACATTCCCAAGTCATTGGAACCCGGCTGGTAGAATCTTGGCCCAGTATATCGTGCAATATAGTCGTGCCGGTACGCGGCAGACCGACGATAAAAACGGGCTTAACTATTTTTTCTTGTTGAATCTGCGGGTATTTTTTGCGGTCTTCTACGAACAGTAGGCGGTTGACGGTATGCAGTAACATACGGTCTCTTGCAATGTATCGGCCGATCTCGTTAAGTTTGGCTTCGTTTACTAAGGAATCGAGTGCCAAGCCTAGAGGTTCGACAAACGGCAAATCCCCAAAATCGCTCAACCCACCCGTTTGTTCGCTGGCAGCTTCAATAATTGAGTCTTTCTCTAAGCTAATGGCTTGTTGATTCATTGTCATGCTCTCTTTGATAGTTTGCATTACTATTGGGTTTAAGATGAGTTTTCTGCCAAGACTATTTTGCACAGCTGCTGGTTTGCTAAAGCTTGATACAGAAGCTATGTTGCTTGCATTGTCGAAAATATACAATTCCGCTTAGCTTAAGAATATTTTTAGCTTAACTTATTGTTTTGTATCAAGAAAATTATCTTAAGGCAGCGACAGTTTGTTTTTATTCAGGTTTTAGAAATGGAAGAGTTACAAAATGCTCCGCCTCAGCCACTGCGTCAAGCGAAGCAAGAGCGGTCAAAAATATTGGTCCAGTCGGTACGCGAAGCGACTTTACTGCTGATTGACGAGCTGGGTGCCGATGCGGTTACTACCGTTAAAATAGCAGGGCGAGCGGGGATTAGCCCCGGTTCTTTGTATCGATATTACCCTAACAAACAAGCCATTTTTACTGACATTTATCAGTCGGAATTAAGCCGTTTAGATCAGCGGTTGATTAGCTATGCATCTAAAGATTTAACGACTGAATCACTGGAATGTATAATTCGGACGACGTTGGAGCTAACGCATAACTTTTACGCCGAGTTAATCTCGCTGCATAGTGGTTTTTTTATTTCTTATTATCAAAATTTCGATTTCACTCAACGAAAAAGCCCCGAAGGCCAGCAATCCTGGCGGGCAGTTGGCAATCAATGGTGGGTATCGGTATTAAAACAAAACCGGCACCGACTGCGGGTTGACGATGTCGAGGCAGCGGCGATATTTCTGATGGACCTAACCACTGGATTCTTCCACCGAAAAATTGAAATGGAACCATCGGCATTACAAGAGATGATTATCATCGACCAGCTGGAAGATGTGTTTTTGCGCTATTTATTAGTCGACTAGCGTAGGGATTACTAGACCCGCAATGGCTTGATGGGTTGGCTGATTATGGCAGCTTAGGTAAGTCATTGTAATCTATCGTTTTTTCTGTATATTTTTAAATGAGGTAAATTTGCTTGCTATGCGAGGCCAAGTTCTCTAAAATTCGGCCTCATTTTTCGCCCTGTCAATAGGTAGGGCTACCTCCTTGTTTCACAACAGGGCAGACTGCTTGCAAGCGGTCTCTCAGTTGGAAGCATAAACCCAAAGGGAGCGCATATGCGACACTACGAGATTGTGTTCATGGTCCATCCGGACCAGAGCGAGCAAGTTTCCGGTATGATCGAAAGATATACGGCGGCTATCACTAAAGACGGTGGAACTGTTCATCGTCTAGAAGATTGGGGGCGGCGTTCGCTAGCTTACCCGATAGACAAAATCCATAAAGCCCATTACGTGCTAATGAACGTCGAAGCGACTCAAACCGCTATGGACGAGATGACCACTAATTTCCGTTATAACGACGCAGTGATTAGAAGCTTGGTTATTCGAACTAAAGCGCCGGTCACTGACGAATCACCGATAATGAAAGGCGAGAAAGACCAACGCGATCGCAAGGCGCGTTATGATGCCCGCTCGTCTTCTAACGGATCAGCTTCGAGCGAAAGCACTAGTGGCGAGCAGCCTGCAGATAAACCCGCTGCGGCAACAGCTGCCGAATAAACCTTAGCAACAGGATACTCATTCCAGGAGAAAACCATGGCTCGTTTTTTTCGTCGACGTAAGTTCTGTCGGTTTACGGCAGAAGGCGTTGACTACATTGACTACAAAGATTTAGACGTTTTGAAAGAATATATTTCTGAGACAGGCAAGATTGTCCCTAGTCGTATTACCGGGACTAAAGCCAAGTATCAGCGACAGTTAGCCACCGCGATAAAACGCGCTCGCTATCTGGCGTTAGTACCGTACACCGATAGTCACCAGTAGTCTGTTTACGGTGTTGGTAGCGGCTAATTCCTTGATAATAGGAAAGAGTCAATTATAGCGCTTCGCTATCTACCAAAAAATGCCTATTGATTTAGGCATGGCCGTTTAAGCATTTGCGCTGTCCTGTCAATGAAGTCGTTAGCTGAATATATTATGCGTGGTCGCGCTCAGGCCATGATAGTTGCCACATTGGCAATGCTAAGCATGTTTTTTGCTTGGGTCGGCGCCGCGGTAGTGGCGTTAGTTGTGCTGCGTCTTGGTATGAGTGCCGCTATTAGTGTGATATTGGCAGCTTTAATGCCAGCAGTAATGTGGGCATCGGCGGGCGACATTGGCCCGATCACGACGCTAATATGTACTACGGCACTGGCGGGAGTTTTACGGTCGACACGAAGTTGGCCTGCGGTGATGTTGATCGCGCCTTGTTTGTTAGGCTGTTGGGGTTTAATGGTTTTAGTGCTTGCTCCAGACTACGTTTTGCAGATGCAAGCGATAGCAGAGCAATTAATCATTAACTTTAAAGAGCAGTTGTTATTGTCGACGACAAACGATGCTGAAATTGAAGCGATAGGGAAAATTCAGCCGCCCTCAGGGACGCAACTAATCGGTATGTTTGCGGTACTGCAAGCTCTGAGTGTAATGGTTAGTTTGTTTTTAGCCCGCTGGTGGCAGGCACTGCTGTATAACCCCGGGGGGTTTCAGCAAGAATTTCATCAGCTGCGATTGACTAGAGTGGTGGTGATCTTGCTAGTCATGGGTTTTGTTCTGACTTGGCAGATAGAAGCTTATAAACAATGGTCGATGCTATTTGCTTTAATGTTAGTCATTGCGGGTACAGCTTTAGTCCACGGGTTAGCGGGTATAACTAAGTTGCGTGGGCATTGGTTGGTCATATTTTATATGATGCTGTTCATGATTAAGCCACTTATGCCGATCGTTATGATTGTAGTTGTTGCTGATTGTGTTCTGGATTTTCGTTCGCAGCTCCGCAACAAATTGGGTTAGGTCGTGGGTCATAGAGCCGGCCAGTGAATAAGAGAAAGGCAGGTAGTAGGAAACACAGAAAATTATTTGTAGGCGTAAAGTAAATAAAATTATTAACGGCAGGTAGTGCGAATTGTCACTGAGCGCCGATCAAAGCATAAATTAAAGAGGTTAGTACGATGGAAGTTATCTTGTTGGAAAAAGTAGCCAAGTTGGGAGAGCTGGGCGACAAGGTCAACGTCAAGGCTGGCTTTGGCCGTAATTTTTTAATTCCTTACGGTAAGGCGGTTCCGGCGACAGAATCTAATCTGGTCGACTTTGAAGCGCGTCGTGCTGAAT
>JAJRPK010000351.1 GCA_024280785.1 Gammaproteobacteria bacterium | reverse complement strand
TAAATGCTGTTTTTCCGTTGAGTCTACCCATAATCTCATGCTCTCCAGTAAGTTCTGTTAGTAGCGGTAAGTATTCACAAAAGTAAGTCAGCAGTCTAGGGCTGTAGCTATTTACTGCTCAATGGTCGATGCCGTCATATTGAGGGGTAGAAATCAATATAAGTTGCTTGAAACTGGCCTTGGTATTCTTGTCGGGCTCGTTACCCTTTGCATTTCAAGAGGGAATTTTGATGTCTCGCTAAATTTTTCAGCATAGATCTTGAGCTTGTTTAAAGTCAAACGAAAAGAAGGGTATAGGCTTTCCAGCTTGTCATAGAGTTAAAGTAAAGTAGGCTGTAGAATCTTGGGCTAGACGTGTATCTGGACTCATATCATAGCCGATGCGACGGTACTGGCTACATCTTTTGACCGCTTGAACATAGGTTGACGGTGATAATGTCGACAATAAATGCGCGATGTATAAAAATCACTCGAAAGGAAAGTAGAGAGCATGCTTACTTCTGAACATAAAAACTTTTTACTCGTTCATCAATCTCTGGTTCCTGCGGGTTTTAACTTTGTGATTAATGGGCTCATTGCTTGGTTGCTGTTTCGTTCTCTTGATACCTTAACGTTGTGGGGCGAGCATGGAATTGCTGGCGATTTGCTAATTACCGCGTTCCTATTGCCGATGCTAACCTGTTTAATCGTAAGCCCTCTAATCACTAAGCAAGTGCGAAATAAAAAGCTATCCGTTTTAAGTTCAGCATTGCAGGCGGCTCAGGGCATGGCCACCAAAGCACTGGTGCTTCGGGCGTTGTTTCTGGGTGTTGTGGGTTTGATATTTGCGGCAGCACCTATTGTCTGGTTATTAGATTTGGTGGAATCTCAAGGCGTAACCATAGTATTAGGGTCGTTAGATTATGCACTTTATAAAGCTGTCTGGGCGGCATTGATGGCGATGGTTATAACCCCAGTCATTGCTTGGTGGGCATTACAATCGGCATCTAAAGCTTAAAGCTTAAAATGCTTGAATAACGAAATTTTGGAGAAATGATTGTGAAACTATTTATTGAAAAAGCGGGTCCTTATAATGTTTTCTTCGCTTCGTTATTTTCAACGAAAGATTTGAAAAACAAGGGTCTAACGATAAAGTTAATAGCAGCTGTCATGCTGGCCTTTTTGCTATATTCTTGTGATTCAGATGTTTCTCTAGAGAATGAACCTACAGCGTCGTCGATTGCCTCGGTCACTAAGCTATCTCCTTTGCTTCGGCAACCGAGTACGGGGGATACGATGGGGTTCCAAACCGAACAAGGTGCTTACGCATGGCTTGGCCTTCCGTTTGCGCAGCCGCCTGTTGGTGATTTACGCTGGCGTGCTCCCAGAGCAATAAGTCAATGGGATATCCCTCAGCTCAGCGATAAATTCGGATCTCCCTGTGTGCAGCTACCCATTCAGCTAGAGGCGTTAGGCGATAAATCTAACGAACATTACGGCGATGAAGATTGTTTGTACTTAAATATCTATGCACCACCGATGAGTCGTGAAACGGCAAAGGATTCAAAACTGCCCGTTATGTTTTGGATTCATGGAGGAGGAAACTCTATTGGTGAGGCGTCGCAATTTGATGGCAGCGGATTAGCCAATCGACAAAATGTTGTTGTTGTAACCATTAACTATCGGCTTGGTCCCCTGGGTTGGTTTCGTCAGCAGGGTATTACTGGCAGTGGAAATACTGAAGCAGATCGCTCAGGTAATTTTGGCACCTTAGACCAGATTCTTGCATTGGAGTGGGTGCGAGATAACATCTCGGCATTTGGTGGTGAGGAGGGGAATGTCACTATATTTGGTGAGTCTGCCGGCGGCCGTAATGTGGTCGCCTTGTTACTGTCTCCTTTAGCAAAAGGTTTGTTCCATCGTGCAATCGTTCAAAGCGGCAATAGTTATTTTCCGGAGTTGGGTTCGGCGGAATTTTTTCATCCTAATTCAGGCTCGAATTCGGTTAAAAAAATGTTTGTGGCAAAGGCGATAAACAATGTTGAAGAAATGCGTGATGTGAATGCGCACGAAATTTTAGAACTGTATCGTGTACCTAACAGCGAATTACCTTTGCTTGATGTGCCTAATGTTTTTCGCGATGGCTATGTAATTCCAAAAAACGCGGGTCTACAGGCTTTTCGAGAAGGCCAGTACAATCAAGTTCCCACGATGCTGGGCACTAATCGTGATGAACAAAAATTATTTATGTATTTGAAGCCGGATAACACCAGAAAGTGGTTAGGGTTTTGGCAGACTTTACGAGATTCAAACAGTTACGAACGAGATGCTTATTACATGAGTACGCGATGGCGTATTGCCGGTGCCGAGGCGCCGGCCCGGGTTATGTCACAACCTGTTTACGTCTATCGATTCGATTGGGACGAGCAAGCGACACCGCTGGGAATGGATTTTCCGGCAATGATTGGCGCGGCTCATGGTCTAGAAATAAGTTTTATATTAGGCGCTATCGATATGGGGGCTTTTGATCAAGTGCTGATAACTGAAGACAATCAGGCCGGCAGAGACGAGCTGAGCGAAACAATGATGAACTATTGGGGGAACTTTGCTCGAAACGGGAACCCTAATGGTGAATCATCGTCCGCCGTTAAATGGTTACCTTGGGGTGAGCAAGAACAGTTTATCATTTTGGATACTCAAAGCGATAAAGGCGTTTTTATGAGCCGTGACACACACACTTATGAGCAGTTAATGGTTGAATTAAAAAACGACCTTCGTTTTCATTCGTCAGCAGATAGATGTAGATTGTTTCTGGATTTACTCGAGTGGTCGCCCGAGTTGCTGGCTTGGAAAAAGTATGTCGGTTGTTAACTCTGTTGTTAACTCTAAAGTGAAAGTGAAAGAATCTAAGTGAAGCGGAGTAGTTTAAATGAGTAAAGTTGTTTTTATTACCGGTGGAAATACCGGCTTTGGTTTAGCGGCGGCACTAAAGTTTGCCGCAGAAGGCGTCGATGTTGCCATCGTTGGGCGGCGACAAGATCGCAATGAGCAAGCTAAACAACAAATTGAAGCGGTGGGTGTGCGCTGTTTACAGTTTACCGGTACTGTAGCAGATGAAACCTTTGTAAAAAATGCAGTAGAACAAACCTACGAACAGCTAGGTGGTTTGAATTACGCGTTCAATAATGCAGGTACCGAGCAGGACTTAGGCCCGATAGCTGATTCTACCGAAGAAGAATACTATCGAGTCACCGATGCCAATATAAAGGGGGTCTGGCTGTGCATGAAGCATCAGCTACCTAAGATTGTGGCGAGTGGCGGCGGCAGTGTGGTGAATACTTCGTCCATTTTTGGTGTTATAGGCGGCGCCTACAATCATTTTTATGCCACAAGTAAGCATGCGGTGATTGGTTTAACCAAAGCCGCTGCATTAGAGTACGCAGCTCAAGGGGTTCGAATTAATTCGATATGTCCCGGTGCGGTAAGGACCGAGCTGTACGATCGGCTTGTGGGTGACAATGCAGAAATTGATGCCCAAGTGGTCAATTCGTACCCTACAAAAGCTTTGGGAACTTCAGAAGATGTTGCTTCGGCAGTCTGGTGGTTGTGTGATGGGGCGGCCTGGATTACGGGGCAATCGTTGCCAATTGACGGAGGCTTTACGATTCAGTAGAAAAGCTATATTAAGTGTTAAAATACTTGGCTATGTAATATATTGCTGGCACATTTAACTATTCGATAAGTGAACTTTAAAATAGAGAGTGGGTACAAAAAAATGAATTTTCTGCAGAGTGTAAAGGGTCTAACGATAGTATTTGGCTTTACGTTTCTCGTCGGCTGCTCTTCTCCGCCAGGCTCCAATGGTTCATCGCCGACAATTGATATAGATAGGATCAACGAAGTGGCGGCAGGTTTGCATCGAAGCGAAAAAAATATTGCTAGAAACCAGTATCGTCATCCTGCTGAAACGTTGACCTTTTTTGGCCTGGAAAATGACATGAGCGTCATCGAAATAAGCCCTGGCGGTATGTGGTATACCGAAGTACTTGCACCGTTGTTAAAGGATAACGGTCAATTGATTGCTGCCAGTTACGACTTGGATTTACCTGACCAGCCTGAGTACCAATCGCGACAGACACAAGCGATAATGAAGAAAATTGCTGATTTTCCGAAGGAATACGGGGCCATCAATATTGTTAAATTTTCGCCGCCAGAGGTTATTCAGTTAGGTGCTAAGGATTCTGTTGACATGGTGTTGACCTTTCGCAATACGCATGGGTGGATGCGTGGCGGTTCTGCAGAGTTAGTCTACCAATCTTTTTTTGAAGTGTTAAAGTCGGGTGGCGTGCTCGGAGTGGTTCAGCATCGAGGCGATCGCTTATTACCGTCTGGTAACATCAGCGGATATGTGCCTGAATCGACGATGATTAAATTGATTGAGAGTGCAGGTTTTATTTTCGAAGAGAAAGCTGAAATTAATGCCAATGCTAGAGACGGTAAAGATTATAGGATAGGGGTGTGGACATTGCCACCTGCGTTGCGGTTAAAGGAAGAAAATCGTAGTGAGTATTTGGCGATAGGGGAAAGTGATAGGATGACTTTGAGGTTTAGAAAGCCGTAGTTTTGTTGATGCTTGGAGCTAGTCTGGGGCGGCATCGTTGATGCTGGCTCAAGTGAGCTGGGTAAAAGAAGAATCTTAATAATATAATTAATGATTACCCAGCAGTACAAATACCCCTTCAAAATAAGCGGCAATTTCGTTGCCGTTCATTATCTTGCTGGTGAGTGTTAAGGAGGTTTTTCCCGTTTTTTCATAATGGGCAAAGAAGCCGTCCCATTGCCTGGCATTGGGTTGACGACAAGTGGCGCGAATAATTTCTTCGCTGCAAGGTTGGCGATAGCGAATTTGGCCATCTCGGGTAACTATGTTGGGGTGCTCAAAGTGCTTGCGGCATTCAAAAAAAAGACTGCCCCAGCAAGCCATTAATGCGATATTGAAAATGCTGCCGCCAAAGGCATTTTGTCTATCATTGTGATTTAAGGCAATTGGGGCGGCTAATATAAGTTGCTCGGTATTATGAGCTTCTACAGTAACGCCACAGGAATGGACGGAGGGTAGGTGCTCGGAAATAAATTCGTCTAAGGGGGTTTTTGAAGTCATGCCTTATAGTATCAATTTGAAGAGTAACTTGAAACATAGAGATCGCTGATATCTCTAAGAGAAATCTTTCGTCCTTACCGATATACTCTATCATTCCATTCATTGTCGTCTTCCGTTGCTAGTCATACGACGCAATACTCATACTAAATAATCTAATTGAGTCACATGTCACGCCGTACTTTGGAATTAAAAGCACTTTCCCGTCTTGCATTACCTGTAGCACTGTCGCAATTGGCCATTATGGGAATGGGCACCACCGATATTTTGTTAGCGGGTCATGCGGGCACCAACGAGCTGGCCGGGCTTAGTCTAGGCAATAATATTTGGAATGTGATTATATTGTTTTTTTTTGGTATTGGTGGAATTACCCAAGCGCTGGTGGGTAATCATTTTGGTGGTGGCAATAGTGACGCGATACGCAACCAGATCCATCAGTCACTGTGGATGACTTTTGCCTGCGGTCTGGTCGGTACAATGGTGGTATTGATTGCCGCCGAATTATTACTGTCAGCTAATTTTGAGCAAGAAATGGCCGTGCGAGCACACGGTTATTTACAGGCCATTGTATGGGGTGCGCTGCCCATGACAATGTTGCCGGCACTACGTGGCAGTCTTGAAGCAATGAATCAGACTCGGGCTGTACTCGGGGTTTTGTTTACAGCCTTCCTATTAAATATCCCGTTGGATTACGCTTTGGTTTATGGGCGTTGGGGATTTCCTCAGTTGGGCGCAATCGGTTGTGCCTGGGCATCGGCCTTTTTATTGTGGGCAATATTTTTTGCCAATCTCGCCATGTTGCAATGGCACCCAAAAGTCAGGCATTTAAAACTTTTTAATTACCTTCAGAAACCAGATAAAGAACTAATTTTAAGCACGTTTAAACTGGGCTTGCCGATTGGCTTTTCCGTACTCATAGAACTATGTATGTTTGCCGGTGCCGGGATGTTAATTGCTTTTTTTGGGCCGGTAGCCGTTAGTGCTCATTCAATTGCTTTGAGCATCGCGTCGACCTCTTTTATGTTGTATATGGGCTTGGGGCAGGGCGTAACTATTCGCGCTTCTCAATTGTTGGGAGCCAGACGATTTGAAGATGCACGTTATAGTGTCATAACGGGCATAAGTTTTAATTTGTTGCTGGCATTGGGTATATCGATTTTTTACCTGCTTGGTCGCTTCTGGATAACAGGATTGTACAGTCAGGATTCGGCGGTGATTGAGT
>JAJRPK010000350.1 GCA_024280785.1 Gammaproteobacteria bacterium | reverse complement strand
GATGCCCGGTAGCATTACCTAGATTAACCAAGCGGCCTTCAGAGAGCAGAATGAGATGGTCGTTAGAGGCTTTGTCACGATAAACTTTGTGAACTTGCGGCTTGATTTCGTCCCACTCCCAATTTTCTCGCATATAAGCAGTATCAATTTCATTGTCAAAATGACCGATGTTACAAACAACGGCCCCGTTCTTTAGTGCTTGTAAAATTGCGGAGTCGCAAACGTTAAAGTTACCGGTTGTGGTAACCACTAAATCGGTATTTTGTAACAGTGTTGTATTGGTATCCTTTAACTTTCCAGTGTTTATTCCATTGTGATACGGAGAAACAACTTCAAAGCCATCCATACAAGCTTGCATGGCACAGATGGGATCAATCTCGGCGATCTTAACAATCATACCTTCTTGACAAAGCGATTGTGCCGAGCCTTTACCTACGTCACCATAGCCAATAACCAAGGCTTTTTTACCTGCCAATAAATGGTCGGTTCCTCTTTTTATAGCGTCATTTAGCGAGTGTCTACAGCCGTATTTGTTGTCATTTTTAGATTTTGTTATCGAGTCGTTGACATTTATTGCCGGTACTTTCAACGTGCCTTTATCAAGCATCTCCTGTAGTCGATGCACTCCAGTGGTAGTTTCTTCTGTGATGCCGTGGACCTTGTCTAAAATCTCGGGGTACTTTTCGTGGAGCATTAGAGTTAAGTCGCCGCCATCATCTAACACCATATTTGTGGCCCATGGTTTTCCATCTTGTAAAATGGTTTGCTCTAAACACCACTCGTATTCCTCTTCGGTCTCTCCTTTCCATGCGTAAACGGGCACACCCGAGGCGGCGACTGCGGCGGCGGCATGATCTTGAGTAGAAAAAATATTACACGATGACCAGCGCACTTCTGCACCTAAGGCAACCAAGGTTTCGATCAGTACCCCGGTTTGAATCGTCATATGGATGCAACCCAAAATTTTAGCGTCTTTCAATGGCTGCGCCGCAGCGTATTTTGCGCGCATGGCCATTAATGCTGGCATTTCAGTTTCTGCTATATCCAATTCTTTTCGGCCCCAATCGGCAAGAGATATGTCGGTAACTTTGTAGTCTGTACTCATGATATTTTCCCAAATGATTCAAATAAACGAATTAGTAAACACGAATGATGCGGAACTTAAAATGTCTCGTTATGTTAAAGCGGCTGTTAAAGCATCGACCTTATCGGTTCGTTCCCAGGTAAACGCAGTAAAGGTATCTGATTTTTGTTTTCCTCCTTCGGTCCACGTATAAGTGTGCTCAAAGGGTTCCCGGCCAAAATGACCATAGGCTGCTGTTAGCTGATACATGGGATGCTGTAAATCTAACACTTTGGTAATCGCATAAGGCCGCAAATCAAAGGTCTTTTGAATGGCTTTAATGAGTTGCTTATCATCTACTTTGCCAGTGCCAAATGTATTAACGGATATTGAGGTCGGCTCAGCCACTCCGATGGCATAAGAAACTTGAATTTCACAGCGATCGGCAAGGCCTGCAGCGACAACATTTTTTGCAACATAACGACCGGCATAAGCGGCTGACCGGTCTACCTTAGAGGGGTCTTTGCCTGAAAAGGCGCCGCCACCGTGACGAGCCATACCGCCGTAAGTGTCGACAATAATTTTTCTACCGGTTAAGCCGCAATCCCCTACAGGTCCGCCGATAACAAAATTTCCGGTTGGGTTGATGTGGTACTGGGTTCCCTCATGTAACCATTCTGTGGGTAGTACCGGTAAAATAATATGCTCTTTAACAGCAGAGCGCAGAACGTCTAATGAGATATCGGGGTCGTGTTGTGTAGATAAGACGACGGCGTCAATTGCTATTGGCTTGCCATTCTCATAGCGTAAGCTGACTTGGCTTTTAGCATCGGGTCGTAGCCATGGGAGAGTTTGTTCTTTCCGCATCTGTGCTTGTCTTTCAACTAAGCGGTGCGAATAGTGAATGGCGGCAGGCATCAGCGATTCCGTTTCGTTAGTTGCGTAACCAAACATTAGTCCTTGATCGCCTGCACCTTGGTCTTCGGGCTTGGCACGATCGACACCTTGGTTGATATCAACAGATTGCTTGCCAATGGCATTTAATACAGCGCAACTGGCACCGTCGAAACCGACATCGGATCCATCGTAGCCAACGCCGATAATCACATTGCGAATAATTTCTTCAAGGTCGACGTAGCACGAGGTAGTCACCTCACCAGCAACGATTGCCATCCCTGTTTTGACTAAGGTTTCTACGGCTACTCGTGCGTGTTTGTCACGGGCAATAATGGCATCCAAAACGGCATCTGATATCTGGTCTGCCAATTTATCGGGGTGACCCTCCGACACAGATTCAGAGGTAAAGGTATTGTATTCACTCATGACAGGGTTTCCTTAATGACTAGCTTCATAATTAAAATAGGCGACGATATAACAGTAGGGTTTTGGTATGGTATTTCATATCTATAGCTTGGCCGGTGTGACAGTGGACTGTGGTTTAATGTAACTGAGAATTTGGATCCGAAAGCCATTTCTTAATGCGGTATAACTGCTCGGGCCTTTCGTGAGTTTGCAAGCATAAGCCCAGTTGTCAATGAGGGTTTCATTGAAACCAAGCCAAACATCACCCGCGGCTTCTCTGACCCATTCTTGATCATGCTGACAAAGTTCAGAGATGATAAACACGCCATTTGGCGCCAGTAATTGTTCAATATCTGCAAAGATGGCGGCAGGTTCAGCATTGTGGTGCAGGACCATGTTGGAAATAACGCAATTTGCTTTTCGTGCTGTACTTGCTGCACTTGTTGTAGAGGGTGATAGCGGCGATACCTCTGAAATTTGGTCACCTAGTTCAACGAGAGCAGAGCTATCGCCTAAAATGAAACCAATATTATTCAGTTGCTGTGAACGGGCGGTTTGTTTGCAGCGTTGAAGCATAGAATCTGAATTATCCAGTGCGATAACGTGGTCAAAACGCTGAGCGAGATCGCCTAAATAAGCGCCGTCACCCGGACCGATTTCTATTGCTTGTTTATGTTCGCGCAGGCTGGGTGTGTGACGCTCGAAGACGGCATCGAGAATATCGTTGATTGCGTCTCGATAGTCATCGATTTGAGTAATTAGATCTTGCTGCGCCTTAAATCGATTAATATTTTGGGAGAAAAATTCAAGTGAGCGTTCACTTCTTAAGCGGCGAGTTTTATCGATGGCTTGTTGCAGAGGCCGATCTAAGGATCCTCCATCAATACTGGTAAAAAGCTGGCTAACAAAAGCACTATCTTCGCTGGCGCTGGGTAACGCTCGTCGATAGAAAATAGTATTTCTTTCCCGGTGTGTTGTTACTAGCCCTGCATTGGCGAGTATCTTCAAATGATGGCTCATCGCAGACTGTTTAATGGCGAATAGGGCGCAGAGCTCAAGAACGCCATAAGAATCGTGTTGCAGGACTTGCAGGATACTTAATCGTAATCGATCTGCACTAGCTTTGAGGAGTAGCTCAATGCCCTTTATTCTCAAATTTACGATACTCTGATTAGATGAGACGGGGGGATTAGATGAGACGGAGGGATTAGATGAGACGGAGGGATTAGATGAGATAGGGCGCCCCGAGTTGTTGGCTGAGTCAGCACTTGAGTAACTGTCGGTTATTTCTTGGTTCAATTCAGGCATAAATAGTCAATTAGCAAGGTATCTATATCAAATTATATTGATGTAGAAAGCCAAAGCTTATACCAATTATCAAGCTATATCAAATTATATCAATATAGTAGAGAGTCTCACTTAGAGAGTAAGGGTTTAACGCCACTAAGGGGGGCTTTATTGCGGTAGATTAGAACCGGCACGCTGGTATTCAGCGAGCCTTAAGCCAAAGGTCCCGTCAGAATGTAGGGCCCTGATCCTGTAGGGTCGGCCGTTATCGGGTCGCTTATCTTTGCTTAAATCGACCCACCTTTCTTTACACGGTTGCTTATCCCCACCTCGAGCAACTAGAACGATTGGTTGTAGCTTACTATTGGATTGTGATGGGATAATGATGCCGGATTCACCTGTGGTGAGTTCGACAATGCTACCGATGGGGTAGACCCCTACACATTCGATAAATTTGTTGAGCAAATCTCCATCGTGGTGGGCATCTTTTGATTTCAGCAATAGCTTAAGGGCTTCGGCAGGGGATTTGGCATCGCAGTAAACTCGGCCGCTGGTCATGGCATCATAAGCATCTGCGATAGCCACAATTCGAACTAAATAGGGGATTTGATCAGCACTTAGGCCTCTCGGATAGCCTGTCCCATCTAATTTCTCGTGATGGGATAGCGCTATATCAACGGCAGCGTCGGGTAGGCCACTTTGTCTTAACAGCAGCTTCTTGCCGTGAACAGTGTGCATTTTCATCACTTCGAATTCATTTTGATCGAGGTGCCCCTCTTTTTGCAATATTTCATTGGGAATTTTAACTTTACCTACATCGTGTAGCATTGCGCTAACACCGAGATCCTGTAAGTCTTGAGCGGGTAAACCCTCAGCGACACCCAGCGCGACACTTAGCAACGCTACGTTGAGGCTATGCTCGGCCGTGTACTCATCTTTGTTCTTTATCATGCTGAGCCAGAGCATAGAATCGGGGTTAACGATAATGTTGTCGACACAACTGCTGACGGTTTCTCTCACATCATCAGTATTAAACATGTTGCCACTGCGAAACGCTGTGAACATATCATTTACGACGTGTTTGGCTTTTTTATGCACCTCAATAGCGTCATCAAGGTTTTCTGCAAAGGATTTGCTGACTTCGTACTGGATGGTTTGTGCGGGCTTTGCACCTCGATTGGTATCAGAGCTGGCGCTGCCGCGAGTTATATCGACATAGACGTGCTTGCAGGTCGATTTAAGCTGAGCCAATTGCCGTTCATCGCGGATAGTGAAACCGTGCACCAAAAAGGGAGAATCTATCCATGGACGATCCAATAGCGCCACATACATGCCAATTTTCAATTCGGAGCTTCGAATTCGGGTTTTTTCAACGCCGGCGGTGGCAGCTGATGCTAATTTATGGAGCATAGCGGGTTCTCATCTGAGCGATTGTTACTAAACCAGAATTTTTTTGAACCGTCGTCAGATTTTCATTTACGGTCGGCCAATTGGATTTTGTTTTAAAAATGCTTATAAGCAAGCATAGTACATGGGCTTGCAATTGGTTACTTATACTGAGTAAGGGGCAGGAAGGTAAAGCGGGTACCATTAGCAGCGAAGGGATGATGACCTCTATACCATTTCGACGAAATTAGGGCAAAAGAGAGGATTTTAGTCCCCTCTTTTAGATTCTTGATAGAGATTAAATAGCGGTATAAAAGCATAAATAATGACGCTTGTTTACGCTTTTGGGCCCGCTTGAACAATATTATCCGCAACTTTGTATTGGGTAAAGTTTGCAACGAACTGGCCAGCCAGTTTGCTAGCTTGTTCATCGTGAGCATTAGCATCAGACCAAGTGTTGCGAGGGTTGAGTAGTTTAGAATCGACACCAGGGACTGAAAGTGGGATATGCAGGTTAAGTATTGCTAAATGCCGGGTTTCAGCATCCAGTAATTCACCCTTTTGAATAGCCGCAATGACAGCTCGTGTGGTGGGGATGCTAAATCTCTTACCTTCTCCACCCGGGCCGCCTGACCCTCCCGTCCAGCCAGTGTTGACCAAATATACCTGGCTATCAAATTCAGCGACGCGTTTCATCAATAGTTCGGCATAGTCGCCGGCAGGCCGTGGCATAAATGGGGCTCCAAAACAGGTGGAGAAGGCGGGTTGAATCCCCGCTTCGGCTCCGAGCTCAGTTGATCCAACACGGGCGGTGTAGCCACTTAAAAAGTGATAAGCCGCGGCTTCTTTAGATAATATGGAAACGGGTGGAATAACCCCCGAGACGTCGCAGGTCAGAAAAATAACCACGTTTGGTTCGCCGGCACGATTTTCAACCACTCTTTTGTTTACATGCTCCAGGGGATAGCAGCAGCGACCATTTTCAGTTAACGAGGTGTCGTCATAATCAGGGGTATTAGAGGAATCGAGAACTACATTTTCTAAAATGGCACCTTGTCGTATAGCACCCCAAATAACCGGTTCGTTTTTCTGGCTAAGGTTAATAGTCTTCGCGTAACAGCCTCCCTCAAGATTAAAGACTGAATTGCGGGCCCAACCGTGTTCATCGTCACCAATAAGATAGCGAGCAGGATCGGCGGATAAGGTGGTCTTACCGGTACCCGATAAACCAAAGAATAAAGCGGTATCACCATTTTCACCTACGTTGGCAGAGCAATGCATAGGCAAGACGTCTTTTTCGGGAAGCAAAAAATTCTGTACTGAAAACATGGCCTTTTTCATTTCGCCCGCGTAGCGCATACCGGCCAGAAGTACTTTACGTTTTGCGAAGTTAATAATTACTGCGCCGTCGCTGTTAGTGCCGTCTCTATCGGGTTCACAGCTAAAGCTGGCAACGTTTAGAATCGTCCATTGCTCTTTATTTTTCGGGTTGTAATTATCGTCGTTGATACGGATAAACATATTTTGGCCAAACAGACTTTGCCATGCCGTTTCAGTGCACACTTTCACGGGTAGATAGTGTTCAGGGTCGGCGCCGACATGCAAGTAAGACTTAAATTGATCACGCAGACCTAAGTAATCATGAACGCGTTCCCATAAAGCATCAAATTTTGCCGGGTCAAAGGGACGATTAATCCCTCCCCATTCGATCGCCTCTTCGGTCGAGGGCTCTTTAACGATAAACCGGTCGGCAGGTGATCGGCCCGTTCGCTTACCAGTAGTAACAAGTAATGCCCCGCTATCGGCTAGTTTGCCTTCACTACGGCTAAGGGCAAGATCTATAAGCGCTTCTGCCGATAAGTTTTCGTGAATGATGGGTTGCTCACTGGCTGAGTTCATGACCGGGTTTATTCCTGAATTATGTTTAAGCATTGTTTTGTGGCAAATCTGCGATCTGCCGGAATTTTAGGGAGCGAGATTATGCCAGAAATGTTTGCTAAGTGGTAATCAGCAGGGGCAGATAGGGCTTATTATTGTGTAAAACGGGCGATTTTTGTTGCTATCGTCAGGGAGCTTTAGCGATGAGCAATATCGCATTTAATGGTGGATGGGTGCAGAGTTGTTTGATGGGTTGTAAAGCTGTTCAATATCTCGGCGGTTAAAGCTGTAATGGGTGCTGCAAAATTCACAATCCATCACGATCTCTTTTTGTTCTGCCAGAATGGACTCGATTTCTTTGGCGCCAATACTTTTAAGGGCTTGACCCGTTCTGTCGCGTGAGCAACTACACGCAAAATGGACGGGACATGGCGGCATGATTTTAACCGAGTGTTGGTGAAACAGTCGGTAGAGCAACTCCTGCGCAGATAACCCGGTCATTTCTGTGGGCTTTATGGT
>JAJRPK010000349.1 GCA_024280785.1 Gammaproteobacteria bacterium | reverse complement strand
CTATAATACCTTAGCGTCATTTAAGCGATTTTTAGGTCGTGGTATAGACGAGATTGGCGATAATTTAAGTTATCAATTTGTTGATGCCGATTCTGATGTAGGGAATCAGGCAAGCCAGATTATTCGAATGAAAACGGTCGCAGGAGAGATCACTCCTATTCAGGCATCAGCAGAGATTTTGCGTACACTGGCGCAGCGGGCAGAGAGCTCTTTGGGAGGTCAAATCGAAGGCGTGGTCATTACCGTACCCGCTTATTTTGATGATGCTCAACGCCAGGCGACTAAGGATGCAGCACGATTAGCGGGCGTTCGGGTTTTGCGTTTGATTAACGAACCCACTGCGGCTGCCGTAGCCTACGGATTAAATAAAGCCGATGATCGTTGTATAGCTGTTTACGATTTGGGTGGTGGAACCTTTGATGTTTCTATCTTGCAGCTGAGTGAGGGCGTGTTTGAAGTGCTCTCTACCGGCGGTGACACGGCCTTGGGGGGGGATGATTTTGATCACGCAATTGCGGATTGGGTTTTAGAACAGGCATCATTGACGCGAGACCAGCTTGCGCCACAGGATTATCGTCAGCTGTTGGTTTCTTCTCGTGCAGCAAAACAATCGCTTAGTGAGAATGATCGAGTAGTCATTTCGCTAGAATTAAATTCTGCCGAGTGGCATGGTGAGCTGACTCGTACCGTATTTAATCATCTTATAGAGCCTTTGGTTGAAGCTACGTTATCATCCTGTCGACGTAGTATCGAGGATGCGGGGCTGACGGTGGAAAATATTGCTGACGTTGTTTTGGTAGGTGGTTCGACTCGAGTTCCGCTAGTTAGAGATAAGGTGGCACAATTATTTGCTAAAGAGCCTAAATCTGATGTGGACCCCGATCAGGTCGTCGCATTAGGTGCGGCTATTCAAGCCGATATTCTAATTGGCAATGATCGAGGGCAGGATTTATTGCTTTTGGATGTGCTGCCCCTTTCTTTGGGTATAGAGACTATGGGAGGTTTGGTTGAAAAAATCATTCATCGCAATACAGCGATACCTGCGGTGAGAGCGCAAGAGTTTACCACTTACAAAGACGGACAAACCGCATTAGCGGTTCATGTTTTGCAGGGCGAAAGAGAGATGGTTGTCGACTGCCGTTCCTTGGCACGTTTTGAGTTGCGCGGAATTCCATCGATGGTCGCAGGAGCTGCACGTATTTTGGTGACGTTTAGTGTTGATGCCGATGGAATTCTTGATGTGTCTGCCGAAGAAACAACGACGGGTGTCAAAACCACTATACAGGTTAAACCTTCTTACGGGCTGGACGAAGAGCAGATAGCTGAGATGTTAAAGGCGTCCTATTCCTACGCTGGCGAAGATAGAGACATACGGATGCTGGTCGAGCAGCAAGTAGAGGCGAAAGGGTTGATTGAAGCGGTAGAAGCGGCGATTGATCAAGACGGAGATCTTCTCAGTGCTACCGAGAAAAAAGCCGTACGGGCATTACTCGATCAGCTGGCTCAATTGGCGGAACTGAGCAGTTCTCAGGATATTAGTGATGCCGTAGCCGCGTTAGGCCGTGCCACCGAAAGCTTTGCGGCTAAGCGTATGAATCAGAGTATTCGTGTCGCGTTACAGGGAAAAAATATCGCCGATGTAGCCGAGGGCTTTGATGCCGCTGAGGGCTCTAATGCCGCTGAGGGCTCTGATACCGCTGAGGGCTCTGATACCGCTGAGGGCTCTGACGTCGCTGAGGGCTCTGTCGATGAGAAATAACGGTATATATAAGTGTTGGTCGGATAAATATTTTGTTAAGTCTGTGGTAAAAGCGGTGGTTACTGCAAATGTAAGTCTAGACAAAATCATTGGAGCATAGCTAGCATGTCAAAAATTGTAGTATTGCCGCATGACCAGCTGTTACCAGAGGGTGCCGTGGTCGATGCCAAATCGGGTGAGAGTATTTGCGAAGTGTTGCTTCGTCACGACATAGAAATTGAGCATGCTTGTGAGATGTCCTGCGCTTGTACCACATGCCACGTTATTATCCGTGAAGGATACGATTCCTTGCCAGAGGCCGATGAATTAGAAGAAGATTATTTGGATAAGGCCTGGGGCTTGGAGCCAGAAAGCCGATTAAGTTGTCAAGCTAAGGTGGCCGATGAGGATCTGGTCGTCGAAATTCCCAAGTACACGATAAATCATGCTAGGGAATAAATAGTAAAAGTAATTTATCCCATCGGTTTAATTCTGTGAGGAAATATTATGCGTTGGACTGATATTAATGATATTGCGATTGAACTGTGTGAGGTACACCCTGAGGTCGACCCACAATCGGTAAATTTTGTCGATTTACGAAACTGGATTATCACGTTAGACGGCTTTGATGACGATCCTGACCGTTGCGGTGAAAAGATCCTGGAAGGGATCCAAATGGCATGGATAGAAGAAGCAGAGTAAGGGGGCCGTCTTTCTGCTGGCCGCCGCTTTTCCACTAGTGTAAAATCGCTTGAACACCCATATTCAGAGATTTCTTGAATTCCATGTCTGTTACTCCCCGCGCAAAGTCTGTCACCGAGATGGTTAAACGCCACACTGTCGATATCAACGGCGTATTGGTTGGTGGCGGGGCTGCCGTAGTGGTTCAGTCAATGACCAACACCGATACAGTGGATATCGACGCTACGGCTAATCAAATAGCTGAATTGGCTACGGCAGGTTCTGAACTTGTGCGTATTACCGTTAACAGTAGCGAGGCAGCAGCGGCAGTACCGTTTATAAAAGAGCGATTAGAAATTAAAAATATCTCGGTGCCACTGGTGGGAGATTTTCATTTTAATGGTCATCGCTTACTCGCCGAGCACCCTGCTTGCGCCGAAGCGCTGGATAAATACCGTATCAACCCGGGAAACGTGGGCCGGGGGGCAAAAAAAGATAGTCAATTTTGCGATATGGTCGAGATCGCTTGCCGTTATAACAAGCCGGTGAGAATTGGCGTTAACTGGGGTAGTCTGGATCAGAGCCTCTTGGCAAAGTTGTTAGATGACAACAGTCAGTTGAAAAACCCTAAAGAGCTGGCTGAAATTATGCAGGATGCTGTTATTCAGTCGGCATTGGATAGTGCGGTATTGGCCGAGAGTGTTGGGCTCGCCAGCGATCGGATTGTTCTTTCCTGTAAAACCAGTCAGGTTCAAGATTTAATTACAATCTATCGCCGTCTTGCAGTTCAGAGTCAATATGCGCTGCATCTAGGCTTAACTGAGGCAGGTTTGGGTTCCAAAGGTATTGTTGCCTCCACAGCTGCATTGTCGATTTTATTGCAAGAGGGGATTGGCGACACTATTCGTATTTCTCTAACGCCAGAGCCAGGTGGCAGCAGGACTACAGAAGTTCAGGTGGCGCAGGAAATTTTGCAGACCATGGGAATCCGCGCGTTTACTCCTATGGTTATTGCGTGCCCTGGGTGTGGTCGCACAAAAAGCAGTTATTTTCAGCAATTGGCCGAGGATATCCAGAGCTACCTGCGCGAGCAAATGCCAGTATGGAGAGACAAGCATCCCGGCGTTGAAACAATGAACGTTGCTGTAATGGGTTGCGTAGTCAACGGCCCAGGAGAGAGTAAACACGCAAATATAGGTATCAGTTTACCGGGTACCGGTGAAAGGCCGGTAGCGCCCGTTTATATTGATGGAGAAAAGAACGTGACACTCAAAGGCGAGCGTATTGCCGAGGAGTTCCAGGATATTATTGCCGACTACGTAGTAAGAAATTACTCTTAAACCTGCTGCTGACGATGTTAGAGCCTTGTGAAAGACTCGGCTGGTTCGCCTGTCAAGATATAGCATTAGTGCACTTCTATTGCTAAGCTACTGAAAAACAACTACTTTTTCTATTTTTTTCAACTCTGGATTGCATTGCGATTCACCGTCTAAATCACTATAATCCACCGGTTTTGTTGTCACATCCGAGGCCGAGTCATAATGTGACTGGATTTACCCTCTGGTGACGATGTAACTCTTTGATTTTATTGTTTATTTTGGAGATCCCTTAATGGGCGTTGAGCGCACTTTTTCTATCGTTAAACCCGATGCCGTGGCTAAAAATGCCATTGGTGAAATTTACGCACGATTCGAGCAAGCAGGCTTGCAAATTGTCGCTTCGAAAATGCTATATCTTAGTGTCGAAAAAGCTGGGGGTTTTTATGCCGAGCACAAAGAACGTCCATTCTATAACGACCTGGTTAGTTTTATGACCTCGGGTCCGGTAATGGTTCAGGTGCTTGAAGGCGAAAACGCTATTGCGCGTAATCGAGAAATAATGGGGGCGACTAACCCTGCAGAAGCAGATGCCGGAACTATTCGTGCCGATTTTGCCAGTTCTATTGATGCCAACGCGGTCCATGGTTCGGATGCCGCTGAGTCAGCGGCACGGGAAATCGCCTACTTTTTTGCCGATGACGAAATCTGTTCTCGTTAATTGATTGAACTTGAATTTGTATGATACTCGCCACGGATAAAATTTTGAGTTCGCCCAAAGTTAACTTGTTGGGCCTGACCGAAGTAAAACTTCGCGAGTACATATGTTCGTTAGGTGAGAAGCCATTTCGTGCCAAGCAAATCATGAAATGGATTCATCACTGCGGTATAGCGGACTTTGCGTTGATGACCGATTTGAGTAAACCGCTACGCCAGACGTTAACCGAAGTGGCCGAAGTGCGTGCTCCCGAAATTGTGAGCCAGCAAGATTCTAAGGACGGGACGCGAAAATGGGTGCTAAGGGTCAATGGTGGGAGCTGTGTAGAAACGGTTTATATTCCCGAAAAAGGTCGCGGAACGTTATGTGTATCGTCACAAGTTGGATGTAGCTTGGATTGTAGTTTTTGTTATACTGGGAAGCAGGGCTTTCAACGGGATTTAACGGCAGCTGAAATTATTGGCCAAGTTTGGTTGGCTACGCAATCATTTGATGGGTTTCGTCCTCGTTTGAAAGAAGCCAGTGCTCAGAACCGCCGTCAAAGAAATGCCTCGAACGAATCATCGCAAAGCAGTATGAAAGAGACCGAGAGTATCAGTCGTGTCAGCAATGTGGTGATGATGGGTATGGGCGAACCCTTGCTTAATTTTGACAACGTTGTCGACGCAATGAATCTGATGATGGACGACAATGCCTACGGTTTGTCTAAGCGGCGGGTTACTTTGAGTACGTCGGGGGTTGTTCCAATGCTCGATAAGTTGGGTGCCGTCAGTGATTGTTCTTTGGCAATTTCGCTGCATGCCCCCAATGATGAGCTTCGCAGCCAACTTGTTCCAATAAATAAAAAATACCCGATAGCGATGTTGTTGGAATCAAGTCTTCGTTATATCGCTGGTTTGTCAGATAGCAAGCGTGTAATTACAATAGAGTACACGCTGATTGATCGGGTTAATGACTCCTTAGCGTTGGCACATGAGCTGGCTGACTTACTTAAAGAGGTGCCTTGCAAAATCAACTTGATTCCCTTTAATCCGTTTTCATTGTCGGATTATAAACGTCCCAGTCGCAATCGCATTAAGGCTTTTCAGCGAGTTTTAAATGAAGCAGGGTTTATTGCACCGGTGCGAACAACGCGTGGAGACGATATTGATGCTGCCTGCGGCCAATTAGTGGGTCAGGTCGCTGATCGAACACGTAGAAGCGAACGTTATCAGCGTGCCAGTGGCACTGATTAGAGAGAGTTGTTGAAGTTGATATGGGGTAGGTCGTTATTTTCGTGAAGTTTTTTAGTGGTAGTCAGTATCGTTTTTTACTTTGTTCAATGAAATGAAGCGCTTAAGTTGAGGTCTATGTCAAAGCTTAGTTTATTATCCAGGTTTATTCTCTGCACTCTGTTAGCGGTGTGTGTTACTGCCTGTGTTACTTCGACTAAAGGAGGTTTCAAAAAGGTTGGGACGCCCAATGAAATGGTGAAGTCCCGGGTTGCAGCAGCCAAGCACTATATTCAGGCGAAAGACTTTGAGGCGGCTCGCAGGCACTTGAAAAAAGCATTAGAGATAGCGCCTAAATCACCAGAAGTTCATGATGCTATGGCACTTACCTTTCATTACAGTGGTGAGTTAGAGCTGGCGGAGAGAAGTTACAAGGATGCTATCCGTTTCGGAAAAGGTAAATCTGCTTTCCGTATTAATTATGCACGCTTTTTGATTCAGCGTGAAAGGTTTGAAGAGGCAGAGTATCAATTAAACTATGTGTTAGATGATTCTTTGTACGAGCGGCGAGAAGCAGCGCTAATGTTAATGGGTTTTTGTCAGCAGCAATTATTAAAGATTGATGATGCCCGTAGGTCTTTTGAACGGGCTCTTGTGCTAAATCCGAGCAATACTCGATTGTTGCGTGAGTTGGCTGTGATGAACTTCGAGGCTAAACGATTTTCTGAGGCTTGGGAGTATCTGCAATCTTATCGTCGTCGTGTAAAACCTTTGGACGCAGAGTTTTTACTGCTAGGAATTAAATTGGCAAGTAAGCTAGAAAAGCCCAATTCCGAGGCAAGTTTTATTTTGGGATTAAAAAACCTTTACCCTGAGTCGCGAGAGTATCAGAGCTACTTGCGCAGTAAACAGCATGAGTAATACTCCGGTGTTGCCACAATTGTGAATCAATGGGCATGAAAAAACACGATGATAAAGTCGAAGAAATACCTTTGTCGATTGGTGCCCAGTTAGCTCAGCGGCGATTGGCAAAGGGCTTAGATCTCGCGGGTATTGCGCAGTCAACTCATATTTCTAAACATCACCTAATTGCGCTAGAAAACGATGCTATCGAAGCCAGACTTGCCGATATTTTCACTAAAGGCTACTTACGTACTTATGCGGATTATTTGGGGCTGGATGCGGATTCCTTGGTAGCTCAGTATGAGGTTTTACATTCGTCGCCATCTACCGAGACTACTGTGGATAAGCCGTTGCAGAGCGGGACAGAACATACTTTTTTTAAATTTACTCAAAAGTTCAATTCTACGTGGGCTTCTAAGTGGCTGAGTTCAGACGCACTAACACTACTTACGTTTGAGCGAGTGAGGAACTATATACTTCTACCGTTATTGAGTATTTGTGTTTTGGCTTGGGCATACTACGCGATTGAACGGGAGCTACCGGATAGGGGGCCAGATGTACAAAGCCAGGCATTAGATGGCTTACAGCCAGAGCAGATGGGGTTGTTGGCGCACGTTGCCGTGGATACACAAGTTTTGGAGGCTAAACTGCCAGTACTTCAGCGGTACCAATCGTCATTGCTCATTGAAAATGATGAAGTAGTGATAGAGCGGCCCGTTGCAGCAATGACGACCGATGAGCAGTCAGTCGCTATGGGTTCGATAGTTAAAGTTAAAAAGGTTCCGGTAGAAGAGTCACTTTCTCAAAAAATAGCGGAAGGAATGAGTGCTCGAAACTCAGAGCCGCTGAGTCCCGGAGCCGCAGCAATGGTTGCTCAATACGAGCCTTTGGATCGTTTGGTGATACGGGTTCGAGAAAATAGTTGGATCGATATTCGAGACAGCGAAGGGAAGCGTTTGTACATGGACCTCGCTAGAGCGGGTGAGAAAATTGACGTGAGTGGGACCTTGCCGTTTTCTTTACACGTGGGCAATGCACCAAGTTTAAGTTTGGAGTTAAACGGCTCACCTTTTGCTATTACGTCCTACCGCGATGATAATAGCGCGCGTTTGACTTTGGCCAGCCAGTAGTTACAACGAATTTGATGGCTTTGTATTTACTTTTAGAGCATCAATTTCTTTTATATTAGTTAGTTCGTTAGGATGTTTATTGAAAATCATTAAAGCCGTTCGTGGCATGCATGACATCACTCCTGAAAAATCAGGATATTGGTCCCGCATTGAAAAAGCGTTAGAGAAAGTGCTTGATAGCTATGCATATCGAGAAATTCGTATGCCTATAGTTGAAAGCACGAGTTTGTTTCATCGTTCAATTGGCGAGGTAACGGACATTGTTGAAAAGGAAATGTATACCTTTTCAAGTCGCAGTGATGAATCGTTATCATTACGCCCAGAGGGGACAGCGGGTTGTGTTAGAGCCTGCATTGAGCACAGCTTACTGAACGTGCCACAGAAACTTTGGTATAAAGGGCCAATGTTTCGTTATGAACGCCCGCAAAAAGGCCGGCAACGACAGTTTCATCAATTGGGTGCTGAGGTGTTTGGCGTAGCAGATGTTGCTGCCGAGGCAGAAATGCTGATGCTAAATCAGCGATTTTGGCACGTCTTAGGAGTGGAAAAGCACGTGCGTTTACAGTTAAACAACATTGGTACCAGTGAGTCACGCGCAAATTTCAAAGCAGCGTTAGTAAAGTTTTTATCAAAGCATAAAGACTCTTTGGATGCTGATAGTCTACGTCGCTTAGAGTCAAACCCGCTGCGAATTCTCGATAGTAAAAATTCGGATACACAAAAGCTACTGGATGATGCCCCTAAACTAAAGGACTTTCTGGCGGATACCTCGTTACTGCGCATGGAACAATTGGACGGGTTACTGGCTGCAGAAGGGATTACGGTCGAATATAATCCCCGTTTGGTTCGCGGTCTTGATTATTATAATGATACTGTGTTTGAGTGGGTAAGTGATGATCTTGGTGCTCAGGGAGCGGTGTGTGGCGGTGGGCGCTACGATGGGCTGGTAGAGCAGCTGGGCGGTAAGCCAACGCCAGCGGTTGGCTTTGCGATGGGTCTGGAAAGATTGTATTTATTATTGGAGGCGGTTGAGTTTTCGGCATTAAAGGGCAACGATACTCCCGATGGATATTTGATAGTAGGTGATATTTCTTTGCAAGCGAATGCGTTTAGTTTGGCCGAACGTTTGCGCAGTGAAACCGCTCGTTTTGTTATCCAGCAAAATCTGGTACCGGGAAGCTTAAAGAGTCAGTTTAAAAAAGCAGATAAAAGCGGGGCAAGGTACGCATTGATTCTTGGCGAAGATGAAGTGGCAGAAAAAAAAGTGGCTGTCAAAAATTTGCAAACGGGTGAGCAGACATTATTTTCAACAGAAAAATCGCTAGACGATTTGATCTCGGCTCTGCGAGAATAGTTTTGTGTACAGGCGTAGCGAAAAAGCTACGCCGAGAAATATAAAGGTAGTGAAATAAACAAAATAGCGGAACAAGCAGGGCAGAACGAAGTCTGCAAAAATATGGCTTGTTTAAGTACATAGATAAATAGAAAGTATTAATTAGCGGGAGTGAATTGTGGAAGCGTATAGAACTGATGAAGAGCAAGTTGAAGCCCTTAAAAAGTGGTGGAAAGAGAACGGGGTTTCAATAGTTATTAGCGTGTTGCTTGCTGTGTCAGCTGTTTTTGGCTGGAAAGCGTGGCAGCAAAACCAGCAAATTACACTTGAAGCAGGCTCGTATGCTTACCAGAAGTTATTAGAAGCTGTTTATGCGGCAGAGTCTGAACCGGATGATATTAAAATTGCGACGGTCGATCATCTGGCGCAATCGCTAAAAGATAAGCATAGTGGCGCAGCTTATGCTCACTTTGCAGCCTTTTTTAAAGCCCAGCAAGCGGTAAAAGATGATGATTTATCGCTTGCTGAGTCAGAGCTTCGTTGGGTGTTAGCTAATGATCCGGTGCGAGAAGTTCAGCTAACGGCTGAGCTGAGACTGGCCAAAGTGCTATTTGCTCAGGGAAATGTCAGTAAGGCGCTCGAGATATTAGACAGAGGAACAGAAGCAAGTGCATTTGCACCTGCTTTTCTTGAGGCTAAAGGCGATATATTGTTAAGTCAAGGCGACTACCAGCAAGCAGTTGAGGCCTATACTCAGTCGCAAAAAAAAGTAGAATCTTTAAAAATGCCTAATTTACAAGTGCTCGTGTCTAAATTGGCTTACGCCAAAAGTTATTTGTAATAGCTGCATTTTTTAAATTGCATGTATTCTGTTTTAATGGGTGGTGTCGATATTGTTTAAAATTTTACGAGCGATAAGGGCTGTTAGCTCGTCTGAATGCTTGAATCTCCGGGCGAAGGGAATGCTATTTTCGCTAATTTTCGCGTTAGTGCTTGTCGCGCCTTTGACCGGCTGTGGCTCTAATAAAGGAAAAGATACAGATATTGGCAAGCCGTACCCACTAGAAAAAATTGATGTAAAAACTAAATTTAAACGGCATTGGTCGAGAGGTGTCGGCTCAGGGCAGGGTAAATTTTATAACCGGCTTACGCTGGGCCTTGGATCCGGTGATATTTACGCCGCCAGCAACAATGGAATTGCAGCTAGGTACAATGCTTCTGGGAAAAAAATCTGGTCGAAAAAGTTAAAGGTCACTCTTACTGGAGGCATTGGAGTTGGTGACGGTCTTGCATTGGTGGCCACAGCCGACGGGATTGTTATAGCACTTAAGGCTGAGGACGGCAGTGAGGTGTGGCGAACTGACGTGCAAGGAGAGGTTTTAGCTGCCCCTCAGGTGGCTAAAGGCTACGTGTTAGTACAAACTCATGACGGTCGCCTTATGGGTTTAGCCGCAGCAAGCGGGGAAGAGCTATGGGTATATACCAGTGATTTGCCACTGCTAACACTAAGAGGAACCGCGACTCCGGTTATTGAGGGAAACATTGCTTACACTGGTTTTGCAAGTGGTAAAATCATAGCGATTAATATTGAAAATGGTTCTTTACTCTGGGACAAGTCAGTAGCGATAGCCAAGGGGCAGGCTGAAATTGACAGAGTGGTAGATGTTGACGGTTCACCACTCGTATCTAGTACCAGTGTATATGCCGCAAGTTTTAACGGTAATCTATATGCATTTACAAAGCGCAGTGGGCAAGCAAAATGGCGCTTTGAAACGTCGAGTTACCGAGGGCTTGCTGAAGGCTTTGGTAATATTTATCTAGTTAATGAGCAAGGCCGGATCTACGCGCTTGACGCAGCTTCAGGTGATCAGCGTTGGGAGCAGTCGGCGCTGCTAAATCGGCGCTTAAGCGCTCCTATTGTTTTTTCTGGCTTTGTGTTAGTTGCGGATTATGATGGATACATTCATGTATTGTCACAAGTCGATGGATCGATTGTGGGCCGAGCTCGTATTGATGGTTCGGGTGTTCGAGTGCCGATGCTTGTCGCTGAGAATCAGCTGTATGTATATTCTAATAATGGAAAATTAGCTACTTATTCATTAAAAAATATTCGTTAGAGGGTCAGCGCTCAGTTTTAATTGACCACTGCTTTTAATGATGCTGGTTGATAATCTAGATAGTCGTGTGGCTTTGCTGTCGGTAACATTGCTTTCTATTATCATTGTATTTTTTATTTCTGTACTTGCTATTGAAAAAGCGTTAGTTTGTCTGTAATCCTTTGAGTTTATTTTTATGCTACCAGTCATTGCACTAGTCGGTAGACCAAATGTTGGAAAGTCTACTTTATTTAACCGGCTTACTCGTAGTCGGGACGCGCTGGTGGCCGATTATGAAGGGTTGACCCGTGATCGCAAGTATGGCGAAGCCTTCGTTGACGATAAACGATTTATAGTTATCGATACTGGAGGCTTAAGCGGCTTAGAAGATGGGGTTAGCGAGTTAATGGCACAGCAATCGTTAGCGGCTATTAAGGAGGCGGATGAGGTTTTTTTAATGGTCGATGCCAGAGCTGGTTTGATGCCGGCGGATGAAACAATAGCGCAGCAAATACGCTCAATGGGGAAAACATTCCGTTTGGTTGCAAATAAGGTAGACGGTGTCGATGAGGCTGTGGTTAGCGAGTTTTATGCTTTAGGCGTGGATCGTGTTTATCCTGTAACGGCGACGCATGGGCGCGGTATTAAGCAGCTAATGGATGAGTTGACCGTACTTTTTCCCGATGCGGATGAGGCCAGAGGCGGAAGTGGGTTTCGTGGAACTCGCATTGCTATAGTCGGGAGGCCCAACGTCGGTAAGTCTACACTGGTTAACCGAATGCTGGGTGAAGATAGAGTGGTTGTATTTGATCGTCCCGGCACTACGCGCGATAGTATATATATAGAGTATGACCGTGAAGACAAGTCGGGTGGCACAAAGCCATATACCTTAATTGACACGGCGGGTGTTCGTCGTCGTAAGAATATTGAAGAGGTTGTTGAGAAGTTTTCTATCTTAAAAACGTTGCAAGCAATTTCTGATGCTCAAGTAACCGTGTTAGTCGTTGACGCAAAAGAAGGTTTGGTCGATCAAGATTTGCATTTAATGAGTCATATAGTCAATGCCGGTCGTGCGTTGGTTATAGCAATCAATAAGTGGGACGGTTTAACGGCTGAACACAAAGGGCAGATAAAGTCAGAGCTAGAACGACGACTGGCGTTTAACGATTTTGCTGAAATTCGATTTATCTCGGCATTACACGGTTCTGGTGTTGGCGAACTCTATCAGTCTGTAGATATAGCGTTTGAGGCGGCTACGCAAAAATTATCCACCAATGAGTTAACCAAAATTCTGGAAAAAGCGGTTTTTGACCATGCACCACCGATGGTTGCAGGTCGGCGCATCAAGCTCCGTTATGCACATGCCGGAGGTAGAAATCCACCTATTATTGTTATCCACGGTAATCAAACATCTGCTGTTCCTAAACATTATTTGCGATATTTGGAAAAAACATTTCGCCGTGTGTTAAAGCTTTATGGTACTCCGATAAAAATTGAATTTCGAACAGGCGACAACCCTTTTGCAGGTAGAAAAAATAAATTGGCGGATAAAGACAGAGCTAAGCGCAGTAAGCGTATACGGCCGACTAAAAAGGGGCAAAAAAATCCGTAGTAAATTAATTATTGCTGTCGTAAATTGATTTGGAGTGGGTCTAAAATATTTGGTGTGCAAGTTGTCGAGTTAGCCATTGGCTAAGCAGTGAGTAAAATTAATTGGCGATTGATCCTTTTGGTTCATTTGATGAGATTAGAATTACAAGAAATAAAACCGGATTTAAATAACGCTGAGAACATTCGGTTATTAATTGAAGCGTTTTATTCAAAATTATTGAAAGACAAAGATTTGGCCCCGATTTTTATCGATGTGGCGCAAGTCGATTTGTCAGGGCACAAGCTAATTATTTGCCAATATTGGGAAAAGCTTTTGTTGGGGGAAACGGCCTACCGGAGGCACACTATGAACATTCATCGTGCGCTTGACGAAAAACGTAAGTTACATTCGTTAGACTTTGAAAAATGGCTACTTTATTTTACTTCTACGGTAGATGCATTGTTTAGTGGGAAATATGCCATCAAAGCGAAACAAACAGCTCGTACAATTGCTGAAAATATGAATTCAGCGGTGGGTAACGAAGCCCTCAAACAAATTTAACCCTTAGGAAGATCACCATACTTTTATGACAAGCCAATCTAAGCAGCGCGTACTAACCGGAATAACCACGACGGGCACTCCGCATTTGGGCAACTATGTTGGCGCTATACGGCCGGCCATAAAAGCTAGCACGCCAGATAATAACGAGACCGCTAATGATACGGATTCTTTTTTATTTTTGGCTGACTACCACGCTATGATTAAAAGTCATGATCCTGAAAAAATCCATCAGTCTAGTAAAGAGATAGCGGCTACTTGGTTGGCGTTAGGACTGGACCCTGAAAAGGTAACATTTTATCGACAGTCGGATGTTCCAGAAATTATGGAATTGTCTTGGGTGTTGACTTGCTCGACGGCCAAAGGATTAATGAATCGCGCACATGCTTACAAAGCAGCCGTGCAGGACAATGATTCTGCTGGCGCAGACGCAGATTATGCGGTGACAATGGGGCTGTTTAGTTACCCTATCTTGATGGCGGCTGATATTCTTATTTTTAATGGTCAGAAAATCCCTGTAGGCCGAGACCAAATTCAGCATGTTGAAATGGCTAGGGATATTGCTCAGCGGTTTAACCATCGCTACGGCGAACACTTCGTAATGCCCGAAGCGCTTATTGACGAAAATGTGGCGGTGTTACAAGGCTTAGATGGTCGTAAAATGAGTAAAAGCTATAACAATACAATTCCTCTGTTTGAAACGGAGAAAAAATTGAAGAAGTCTATCAATAAAATAAAAACCAATTTGTTAGAGCCTGGTGAACCTAAAGACCCAGAGACTTCAACTGTTTTTCAAATTTGGCAGGCATTTTCGACAGTCGAGCAAACTGCGGATATGCGCTCGCAATTTGAACAAGGTATTGCTTGGGGTGAGGCAAAAAAATGTTTGTTTAACCTTATCAACCAGGAATTGGCTGAGCCGCGAGAGCGTTATTTAGAATTTATGGCGAATACGCCTGCATTAGAAAAAATTCTTCAACAAGGAGCCGAAAAGGCCAGGGACGTTAGTGCGCCCATGATGGCATCAGTTAGAAAGGCCATTGGTATTCGTCCCATGGCTTCATAGTCTCTGCTAGAGCAGCTAACCGTAAATCTACAGAGATACAGGTGCGAAGATAAAAGTCCATATCACCCATGCCTTACGTGCAGCCGAATGGCGAGATGACAATAAGTAGTAAAAGAATGCTTAGGTTTTTCATAATTTTCCCCATAGCTTGGATAAAACGATTCGATAATTCGAGTCGTGAAAGTAATCAATTAAAATAAATCGGCAACCATAGAATCAAATTCCCAAATTGCACGTAATGATAAAACTTTACCGTCGTCATCGACACAGTAAATCATTACCAGCTCAACTCGGGTAACTCCGCCATCAGCGGTTTTGCCAGTAATGGTTCCCACATTAGCGCACTCGTTGCCGCCGGCATAAGTTTGACGGATATGAAAACGCATATCACCGCCAGCGATAACGTTGTCATAAAACGCAGTAATTTTTTTGATTCCCTGGTGGCCTTTGCCCTCGGGATCAAGCGGAGATGGTCCCACGGGGTCTTGGATAATACCGTCTGGGTGCCACATCGATAGCCATCCTTCACGATCCTTGTTTTGAACGCAGGTAATAGAGTGAATGGCGGCGTCACGAGCAGGGTGTTTTTTTGCTTGGGTTAGAACTTCGATAGACATAATAGGTTCTCGAACAATGGAAAATAATGGCTGCGATTAGACAGTGATGAATTAGGTGGAGATAGTACGGCCTAAGCCTATTAATATGTGATGACTAAATCGGTCAAAGTCTGTTTTCATCAGGCTGGATTGCTAGATTAAGTGAGCACGATTCATTTAAGTCCAAAACAGAATATCAGCATCTGCCCCCGCAGCAATCAGCTCATTTTCACTGCTGCAGTGACAGGTGCTTTAAAGTTAGGTAGTTTCATAATTACGCTTCAGGTCTAAAGTTTATTTTTTTACAACCCGGTTTGCCATGCTGTCTTGAGATTGAACCTGCCGGACGGATTACTGCTTTAGTGTCAGGGGAGACACTAAAGCACAGTAACAGCGAGCTGATCAATTAGCGAACAGTAATATCCTCGGCATGTAATCTCAACAAAGGCTGTTTTAGGCGAACTGGGGTCAAGGCCGTTTTTTTACATGTTAAAACATCGTAGTTTAATGATATCAAGGAGGAGGCCTTGCCAAGAAAGCCGAGGCAGTTTTTTGTGAAGATAGAGACTATGTGCCGTAAAGCTGGTTCGAGCCGCATGACAGACGGAAACACCGCTAGGAAATAACAAGTTTGTTGAGCCAGTAGAAAAACGATTGGCGACAAAGATAGGGCAAGCTCGAAAGGGGAGGTCTTGCAATGTAAAAAACGGATTTGACCCTTTTACTTTTGACCCTTTTAATGAGACTTTTAATTCGAGTCGATCGCTAACATTGCATTAAACAGGTCGCGCGCTTCTTCCAGTTTTTTAAAAATCGGGAATTGCGGGTTCAGCGCCCAGCTGACCATGATATTGTTCAGGGTTCCCATAACCATTTCTGACAGTATCGAGGGGGAGAAGCGATCAGCCAGGTCGCCATTGGCAATGCCTTCGCGAAATACAACGCTCAGGTGATGCTGCACTCTGTCGCTCACAGCACGCATTGAATGGTCGCCTTCTATTGACGCGGGCATAACCAAAATCAGCTTGCGATCGATTTCAGTGTATTGCGCTAGATTGCTCTCGATAAAGTCGATGATTGCAGACAATCGATGGGTGGCCGTACCGTGTTCGCTCATTATCGAGCGAATCATCTCTCTGGCGTTACTAAAAGCACGGTTGCGCCCTAGTTCGCTGAGCAGGACTTGCTTATCCGGGTAATAACTATAAAAGGTACGCCTGGCGACATCGGCCTCGCTGCAAATTTGCTCAATACTGGTTTCCTTGATGCCATTGGCCTGGAACAGACTATAAGCTGCTATCTGGATGCGGTTGCGCACCTCAAGCTTGCGCTTCTCGCGCCGGCCCGGCTCATCCTCTGTCGCTTCGATTAAATTCATATTAACTAACTATCATTGAAATTCTTGCATCGATGGTATATAAAAGTATACAAATGTGCAAATATATACAAATGTATACAAATTAACTTTTCCGGAATTAGTCGTAAATACGTTTTCATAAAGTAAGTCGTTATAGCTACGTCGTCGCAAAAGCGTCGTTACGAAAGCGTCGCTATAAAAACATAATCGAAAAGTACAGGCGGGAGCCTAAACATGTCAGAAAATTTGCTTGTCGTTTCATCCGATTGCCACGCGGGTTTACCCATTGCGCAATACAAGCCCTATATCGAGGAGAAGTACCACAAGATATTGGATGTTGCGGTACCTATCACTATAGAAATGTCGAAAAAGGCCTCGGAGAGTTTTCTCATCAAGGAGATCAACGAAGCGTGGGCCGTAGGCATCGAACAGGAACTCACGGGTGCCTGGGATCAGAAAGAACGCATTAAAATGCTGGATGCCGATGGTATCGCGGCAGAAATTATTTTTCCTGATGGCATAACCGAAATTAATACGCCGCCGTTTGGCGCCGGGTTGTCTATGCCAACCAAGGATATGACGCCGGAACTGCAGTGGGCGGGTGCCATGGCACACAATCGTTGGTTAGCAGAATTTTGCGCCAATAATCCAATACGTCATCATGGCGTCGGCATTATTCCTCTTTTGTGGAGTGTCGACACCGCTATAACGAATATGCGGTGGTGCGCGGAAAATGGCCTGAAGCACGTTATGATTCCTGTGATGACTCATGAATTTCCCGGCTATAACCACATCAAGTACGATCCGTTCTGGGAAGCCTGTCAGGATTTGGGTGTTATGGTGCACTTCCATTCAGGCCCTTCGCCGATGGAAGATTTTTTTGGTAATGAATGGCCGGCTGTGCCGGCAGATG
>JAJRPK010000348.1 GCA_024280785.1 Gammaproteobacteria bacterium | reverse complement strand
GCATTGACGAAGCCGTGACAGCCACGAGGTCACGGTGAGCTATCCCGGTTAAGATAACAGCGAGGACATATACCTCTAACCGCTCAAATTATTATTTTCTCGGTAATATAGAGCAGAGATACGGAGAGCGGACATGGAAACCGGTATGGAAGACTCATACAAGTTCAAGTCATTGTTTTTAATACAGTTAAAAGTGAGCATCCCCAGAAAATACGGCGAGCTTTTTTTATTAGCTTGCTTGCTCGGCATCAAAAGTAATGTTCATTGACTTAATGCCATTCACAAAATAGTCTCGAACAAAGGCCACAGGCTGAGAAAACCGAGGGTTTCTCAATCGAGGAATGAGCTCCTCAAACATCACTTGCATTTCCATTCGCGACATATGTGCACCAATACAGAAATGTTCACCATTTCCAAATGCCCTGTGTTGGTTGTTAAGTTCTGGCTTCTTTTTAAAACGTTCTACATCAAAAGTTTCAGGGTTTTCAAAAATTTCAGGATCATGATTAATCGCTTGCCAGTTAAGGACCATCTTGTCACCGGCTTTTAATTTCTGACCTTCGATTTCAACATCCTCCATTACCGTGCGACGCATTTGAACAAAGGCCGGGTTGTATCGCAGTATTTCCTCCACTGCAAAAGGAATTAAGGAAGGGTCATCGATCAATTTCTGTAATTGATCCGGGTGCTCGATCAATAAACGCATGCCGTGAGCGATAACAGAGCGTGTACTTTCATTACCCGCAGCAATGAGCATTAAAAAGAACAACTGAAATTCTTCTGGCGTGAGTTTGTCATCGTTTACAGTGCCATCAAGCAAAGCACCGACAATGTCAGATAAAGATTCTCTTTTATGTTTTTCAGCCAAGTTAGCGGCGTAGGCATAAACTTCTATCGCAGCGGCTTGGGACGCAGCAATCCCATCTTCGCCGCTCATATCTTCGTCTTCGGTAAAAATCATCGTGTTGGTCCAATCAAAAAACTGCTGTTTATCTTCCATCGGAATTCCACAGAGGGACATAATCGCAATCAAAGGTAATTCAGCAGCTACCTCGGTGACAAACTCACACTCTCCCTTAGAAGCCACTTTATCAATCGTTTCTTTGGCCACTTCGCGAAATCTTTGTTCATATCCCTGCACCGCCTTTGGTGTAAAAGCATTGCGCACGATACGTCTGTATTTAACATGCTCTGGTGGGTCCATATTGACCAGCATTAACCGCGACAGGGCAACCTCTTCTTCGGGCATTTCCTTGGGTAAAATAGTCTTGGCCTGGCTTGAAAAAAGCAGTGGATTTTTACAAATGTAGTCGGCAATACTTCTTTTCATTACAGCCCAATACGGGACGTTGGTAATTGGGTCCTGAATATAGGCCAAGCCTCCAGATTGTTCACGAACCTCTGCAAACACCGCGTGATGACTACCATCTACATAGATATCCGGATCCAATATATTTTTAAAGGGGCATTGCTGCATGATGAATTCCTGTTTTTTAAACAAATAATAATACGTTAGAATTTGGAATAACTACATTCTCTATTGTCAATAGTCCAACTGTAGATTTATGAAAGATAATTAAACAACTCTTCCGTTATTGGTTTTGCTTGCCGCTTTGCCCATTTAGCATCCTCGGCCTCAGCAATCATCATGGCGGCTTCGGCAAGAGCCGCCATCATCATTCGACTTTTTAGTTCAGAGTGAAACTGCTTCGGATTGTTATTTCCGGTGGTCAGCAGTTCCATTGCCTTGCTGGTAACCGCACTGCTAACCCAACGATCCCGACCCAAAATATTGGGGCCATCAACTAAAACAATTTGTCGGAAATGCGGATCATCACAAAGATCAAGAAATGCAGCCCAACCCTGTGTCACAACATGTTCGTTACTATTGCTGTCAGGTCGACTCAGCGCTGCGAGAACACGTTCGGCCATCACATCGTTGACGGCGCTGAATAAGGCCATCTTGTTACCAAAATAATGATATATAGGCCGAGTAGTCACACCACAGCCAGCGGCTATATCCCCCAGTGAGGTATCGGCATACCCCTTTTTCCCGAACAAGAAACAGGCACTTTCAAGTACCTGATTGCGAGTCTCAGCGCGTCGCTCAGCTTGTGAACGGCGTTTAAAATCTGTCACTCTCCTGCCCCCCATTAACTGTCCACTTTCAACTTAAGCAATCATATTGCATAAGTTATGCAAAGTCATTACATGTTTTTTTAATTGACCGACGGCTCGCGATCGTGAGAAGTGAACTTGCAACCCTAGCAATCGACCTTTAGCAAATAATAAATCTACAAAAGATCATCGATTGTTACCCACTGGGCCTTCGCTCATCCACGTCGCCCAATATCCCACAGCAACGAGCAGAACCACACTAATATAAATAAAGAAATCGAGCTTTTTCTTGTTTCCATAGAAATACCCCTTTATACCCTTTGTATCGTTAGAGTTTAATCAATATCAAGCCAACGATCATTTGTGACAGGGGTAAGTGGATAACTTTCGTAGTGCTCATTGAATTTATATGGGGTGGGAACTCGATCGAAGCAGCTTAGATATTGAGGCTTGAAGTTTCATGCTTCGATTAGAAGCGAGTTTGTAAAAAATCATACTTATGTGCGTTAGCGCGATCAGAACTCGTATTCCAAATTCATCTTCCAACTTATATCGGCTGTGATTGAATCAACGGCAAAAATTGGCCCAAACTCCCAGTGGATTTTTTTTCCTCGCTTAAAACGAAGAAGCCCTGTCATGATTGGGCCGATGCCTTTAGTATCCTGACCAACATAAATTTCTAATGCGGGTTCGAAATTCTGACTATACCTATACCTCAACTGACTTGAAAATATCGTTTCCCATTCATTATCAATGTCACTCCCCCATTCATATAGAAGCGAAACGTTGCCCGTTGCCACCCAATTTGACCACTCTTTGACGGCTATCAGTTTTGTACTTGCTTCCCATATATTTTTTTTTGTCTCTCTCTCCACTTCAAATAATAAACCCCAATCAACACTTAACTCTCCTTGTTCAGTTAACTGCCACTTCAACTCAGCTTCATATGCTTCAACCTTGAGATTACTACTTTCCTCATCGACAGCGACAATATATAGCTCTAAAAATATCCGATCTGACAAAGACCGGCCAAATCCTAAAGTATGACGTTGCCGGTCATCTATTCCGCCCTCAGAATCTTCGTCGACAAGAACCCGATATTCAATTTCTCGCTCCATCATTTGAACATAGGGATCGTAAACCTTATCTATGACGGTGCCATCAGCAAAGACTTGCTGACTTTGCACCACAAGAATAAGAACGAAGAGTAATATTTTAAACACGCTTCGATACCTTAAAATGATTTTTTCACCACTGCACTCAACATAAAAATTGGCGTCACAGTTATTCCTCGCTATGAACATAGACTTTATTCCTGAATCTAAGCGAAAATATTATGCAAACAGCACAGACATAAAACGTGACTTCTATTATCGATGGGGTTGCTTCATAGGCAAAAACAGCATAAACGAGCTGCCCGACAAACGAATTTTCTGGCAACCATTGATTTGTATCCCACAACGGCTGATAACTGGGAAGCCAATCCGCTTGAATAAGTAATTTAGCCCCTTGTAATGCCATTCCTGCCGACAAAAAATAGAACATTAGCATACGAAGCTTCGCAGAATAATGAGCAGGCATTGTAGTTATCAGGTAATAAAATAACGCACCAACACTTGCCCCTATTGACAGGCCTATTACGCCGCTCGCGATGGCACCCAACAGAATATTTGAATTCTGAATATAGCCGCTGTAAAAAACAAACAGTTCCCCACCCTCTCGGACAAAAGCCAATGCAGCAACGATACTCAAAAATATTTTTAGTGTTTGGGTTTTTATGAGTAAAGGTTTTTCTAAAACAGAGATTATTAGAGCCAGCACAATAAAAATCGAAAAGTGAAGTGACGCATTAAATAGTTCCTGACCAACATAACCCGCCCAATCAGATATGTAACCCAAATTTATCGCATAAAAAAAAGCACCAAAGACTCCCACAGTAATACTCGGTACAATCCAGAACGCACTAAAATTATGACTATGGCCAACAGATAACAGCAGGCTGATTAATACACCAGCTTCAAGTGTTTCTCTTAAAACTGTAACAATGATATTTAGAAACATTCAGACCTACTTCGCTATAAGTGTCCCTTGAGCAGTAGACATATTAAATTCACCAAAGAAGGGATAGCTGCCTGACTTAAGGGGGCCTATAAAAATAATTGCCCTTCTATTCCCCAAGATTATTTTTTCTCTATTCAATTTATAACTTTCAAATTCTTCTGCCGTGGGGTCTTCATTAATAACCAGCAATTTAATTTTTTGCCGTGCCGGTACCTCTATTTCAGAAGGATAGAATAAATGATCCTTGATTTTCAATACGAATACAGGCCTATCTCCGGCAATCACATTGTATGAAAGCACACAAGATATAATAAGCAATGGCCAACTTATCAAATTATTTATTAATCGTCCCATTTAACCGTCCTAATTAATTGTCCTTACTAATGACCTTTGCTAATTATTGGTACTAACAATCCTTATGCCCTTAAGAAAAAACCACCTCTACAGCTAATCCTTTTAAGCGATCTGATTTTAGTAATGTCATTTTTGCATTGTGCATGGCTACTATCTGAGAAACAATCGACAGTCCTAAGCCGCTGCCTACAACATCGGATTTGTTTCGATCACCCCCTACACGATAGAATCTGTCAATTACGCGTTCATACTCTGACTCAGGAATCCCCGGCCCTGAATCCTCTACTCGTACAACAATTTGGTCTTTCTGCATTTTAACAGAAATATAAATTTTACCTTTAGTCGGCGAATATTTGTTGGCATTGTCAATAAGGTTTCTCGTCATTAGAGATAGTGCAAACTTATCCGCTAACAATGTGGCTGGTTCTGCATCAAGTTCAACATCCTGGTTCTTACTGGCTATTTGACTGTAGTTCTCGGCAACGACAGTCTGGATTATTTCGCCCAAATCACAAATATCTCTGTTCGACTCGTTTGAGCCAAGTGAGACGCGGTGTAGCGCCAACAGTTGCTCGATTGTCTGTCCCATTCGATCTACGCTATTCTCTAGATCTTGCAGGTTTTCGTCGCCACCCAAAGATCGCTGCATATTATGCATATTGACCTTTAGCGCACTCAAAGGGGTTCTTAATTCATGCGCAGCATCGGCCGAAAAGCGTTTCTCCCGATCAAAGACCGAGGCTAATCGAACGAATAAATGATTCATAGAGCTTGCAATTGTTTTTAGTTCTTGAGGCTGATCCGAAATAGCGAGCTGATCGAAATCATCACTTTTACGACTGTCTAATATAGACGCCAAGCGCTCCAAGGGGTGTAACCCAACCCCTACAATCAACCAAACTAATATTGCCAGAACCGGTAAGATCCAAATAATAGGCAAGATTGCTCGTAATAAAATCTCTTCTGTTAAAGCCGAATAGGTATCAAAACGTTCTGCAACAATGACAAAACTATCATCCCGCGCGCCAATATCAGAAAGGAGCACAAGATTACTCACTAGAGCACGCCATCTTTGACCGTCATAACTCACAAAATGGAAGCCACTACTATGCGGGGTATGCGGGGTGAAAAACGTGTTCGGTGAACCTTTAGACTGGTAAGTTAGCTGACTGCCTTGCCAAACTTGAAAAATAGTATCCTGACCAAACAGGGCTTTAGGTATATGAACACCCTCATTGACCAGCGCCGCTAGAGATTTTGCTTTCTCGGATATCTGCCTGTCCGCCAGCTCATCAGCCGATTGAGAGCTGCGATCGTAGCCATATAATGCCGCTGAAAAATTACTTAAGCAGACAACAGAAATGATCACAATGACAAGAAAAACACGTATAGATTTCACAACAAAATATCTTACTCGGGTGCCTAAGGCTCCACAGTGTATCCTATACCGCGGATCGTCTTAATAAAATCGGCAGGTAATTTTTTTCTAAGATGACTAATATGTACCTCAATGGCATTGCTTCCCACTTGTTCGTCCCAACCATATAGCCGCTGCTCTAACATAGCCTTGGTTAGCACCCTACCGGCGTTCTCAATCAAAGATTTCAAGGTCATAAATTCGCGTCGACGCAAGCTGATTATATTTCCATCAACGGTTACTCTATGGCTGGCAACATTTAGTGAAACCGACCCTACTTTTATTTCGCTGCTAGTCGCGGAACCTAGTCTACGCGACATTACACGTAATCGCGCAAGCAATTCGGGCATATCGAATGGCTTCGCCAAGTAGTCGTCAGCGCCCAAATCAAGCGCATTGACTTTATCATCTACAGCCGTTCTCGCGGTTAAGATAAGGGTCGATGCGCGACAGCCAAGACTACGCATCTTTTTTAAGACTTCGGTTCCTTCCATATCGGGTAGGCCCAAATCCAACACCACCAGGTCAGGCTCAAAAGACACCAGCTGTTCGAGCGCCAACTTACCCGACTGCACACTAGAGACAACAAAATGCTCCCGCCTCAACGCCTCTTCAAGCGCCTTCGCAAGAGCAATATCATCCTCAATAAGTAGTAATTTCAATCGGCCTTAGTCCCGCTTATTGTCAGCTATTAATGTGTTTCTCTAATATTTTTAAAGCCTCAGTGATTTCCTTACGCCTGTTAATATTAGTCAGCTCTCGCCCTAACATAACATCGCCACTTAACGCTTTTCTATAATAAATTTTCGCCTGATCGTACTTCTTCATGTCATATAAGAACTCGGCGTAAAAATAGTTTGATTCAATTCCGTTAGGGTTGATTTTCAACGCATTTTCAAATAATTCTCTAGCTTTTTTGTCACTTCCAAAGCTGATAGGCCAGCCAGGTACGTTGGCATAAAGTGTACCGAGACTAGTATACCCAGAACCCTTCAGAGCCAATGGGTCAAGTTGTAACCCGCGTTCAAAATCTACTTTCGATGCTTTCGCATACTTAAGTGCTCCTAACCCACCCTTTACGCCCGCATAGGTAGATTTGATAATACCACTCCAAATAAGAACCGAAGCATCGTTTGGAAATTGCTCTACATACATTTCAGCGGAATAAATAAGTTCCTTAAAGGCTTCTTTTTGCTTTGTCCCCGACAATTTGAAATTGTCAATTTCCCACTGGGATTGCATATACTGTATTGCTTCTTCACTTTTTTGGCCAGCATTAGTATATACGGCAAATAGTAAGAAATTCATAAGAACGATAGCTAACTTAAAATATTTCATCTTCACTTCCTCACTTGATCTAACTTTGTTTACTTTCGGCATAGCGACGAATAATCGCTAACTTTTTAAAAAGAGCCTTATCAACAATATTGGGTAACAATCCGTTTAATCGAACAAAAAAAGCTTCGGGCCAGCCTAAATAGTACATTTTTAATCGAGAGCCCTTTTTCAGCGCTAAGACCAGCTGCCTTGCCACTTCCGCCGGTTCATCCACCACCGTTCCCAATTCCTGATTCATACTCTGCATCGCAAAAGTATTCAGTGCTGTGCTTGTTGCTCTGGGAGCAAAATAAAGTACTTTTGTTGTCGTAGCCGCTAGCTCACGTCTAAGCGATTCTGTAAAACCCCGCAAGCCAAATTTACTACCACAATAGGCTGATGATCCGGCGTATCCAATACTGCCTAGAATAGACCCAACATTCACAATAACGCTAGACTCTTGCTGCCCTAACAGTGGAATAAAATCCCGACATAATTTCATCGGCACAATTAGATTGGTTGAAACAATTTCGTCGATATTCTTATCAGTCATATCATCTGCCAGGCATAATTGATTGACCCCTAGCATATTGATTAAAATATCAACCGAGTGTTTTTTTGCCATATTTAGTAAGGCTTCTCGTCCCTCTTCAGACTGCAAATCAGCACACACGGCGTGATGATTTACCCCCTTGAGACTCTTTAGCAAGGAATTCAACTTTTCCTGATTTCTACCCGTCAGCAACAATCGGCAGCCTTCTTTATCTAGCGCACGAGCTACCTCCTGACCAATCCCTCCTGTGGCCCCTGTCAAAACTACATATTTCTTGGATAAAACCATCACTTCACCTTAGGAGAAAATACATCGAAAAACTAAACCCTTTACAGGCAATCAATCTAGTGGTGTTTGCAACTAACAAGATTAAAAACCTACTGACACATTTGAATTGATACTTGATTTCATTAAAAGATTATCTCTTTTACTCGTTGCTATGCCGCAGCCAGTGAATCTTGATACTCGGATAATTCTCTAAAGATATTTCCGTATAAGATATAAAATCTATTGGCAGCGTGAATAATTTGTTGTTGATCTGCTTCATCAGTAATTCGGTTCATTAGTGATTCAAAAAACTTTATGTGCTCGATATCCAGCTTCCCATGTGATTTTAAGTAACTGAATGCATTTTCTGGTAGGTTCAACTTATCTCGGATTTTATCAGCCGCCAAATCAGCAAGCTGAATACTGGTGCCCTCTAAAACCTGGACCATACCGAAAAATCCGAGACTACTTACTCGATTGACCATATCATATGCGTACGACACCATCAGTTCAGTGGATAAATTCGGTAGACTTTTTCGAGTCTCTTCTTTATCGTAACCACAATTTTGAATATCATTTAGTATCCATTCTTGATGGCCAAGCTCCTCTTCGATGTATTCCGCTACAGCTTCTCGCAACCACTCTTTTGATTCAGGTAAACGAGCCCCCGTGGCCATAAGTAATGGCGTAGTGTGCTTTACATGATGATAGGCTTGTTGCAAAAATGCGACATAATCCCCGAGTGTAATATCTCCCGTCATACAAGCTGAAATAATCGGTGCAGAGAGCAAGTACTCCCTACTCGCTTGAGTTGAATCCTGAAGATGATCATAAAATCCCATAAATTTTCCTCTAACTTTCTTTGACTAGATAAAGACTTTGATTGGCATAAAGGCTCTCTATCACTTCGCTATGCGCATCGAGATATCGTTCCCGCTGGACCCTGCCATTTGCCGTAATAAATTGCTGAAAATCGCTACTGGAAACTCTCAGCCAGCTTAATATTCGGGCATAGTCAGGCAAGCGACGATTAACTTGATCAATCCAACTATCGATATCATCGTCAGACACTGAGTCAATCAAACTAAGAATTGCCGTTATAAAGGGTTTATCGTCACCGACAACCAAACAAGCACTAATTAAAGGTGTGGCCATTAGTTCAGCTTCAAGCCATTCCGGGCTTATATTTCGTCCATAACGGGTAATCAGAATATTCTTTATTCGACCGTCAACGGTAAGCTTGTTGTCAGAGATGAAGCCCTTGTCGCCGGTGTATACCTTATCGGGATACCAACTATCGGGCTGTCCAAGATAGCCAAGATAGCTCGAGCCAGACACTACAATTTCATTGTCTTCTATATCGATTCGACAATGCGACAATATTTCTCCGGCTGTTTGAATATCATCGCTAGCCGCTGTGTTGAGCGATACCACGGACCCACATTCAGACAACCCATAGCCCTGATACACGGGTATTCCAAATTCGCGTGACAGCTCCAAAAGTTGCTTTGAAACTTTGCCACCACCAACGGCAACAAACTTCAACGAATCGGGCGGCACCCATCCTTGTTGACAAGAAACCACTAACGCCAAAAGCAGCTGTGGTATCAAGATAAGGCTGTGGGGCTGAACTTTATCAATACAAGCAAGCATGCTCGGCAAATCCAACCCGGAGCTACCACTCAGTCCACGATCGATATCGCTTAACAAGTATACTGTGCCGCCTCGAAGCAAAGGGCTGTAAACCCCTGCGACATTTTCTAACAATGTACTTAAGGGTAAAAGGCACAGGTGTCGCGGACAATCAATATCAATGCTATCTGCCAGCGATTGAGCAACCTGCCATTGATGATCCAGACTTAAACAAACACCTTTGGGATTACCGGTAGATCCAGAGGTAAACGTAATTTTTTGAGTTGTGGGAGGAACTCTTTGTGTGACCTTTGGGATGTCTTGAGAAACACTAGAAAAAAGATCATTAGCGTTTTCATTTATTCTAAACGCAGATAAAGACAACACCCCTAAATGAGGCGGCAAAAAAAATCTTTCACCGTATCTCTCTTCATCAGAGTTCTCTTCATTGGAGCTCTCTTCATTGAAATTCTCTAAATTAGAGTTCTTTCGACAAATAATTAACTCGACATTGGCCTCAGTAAGGCAATGACATACTTGTTCTGCACTAAAAAATTCAGGTATTGGAATGCATATAACGTGGATCTCCTGACAGGCCAGGTCAACTAAAACCCAGTCAATACTGTTTTCAGCCTGCAGTGCAATCGCCCTAACGTTTAAAGTGTTCAACCAATTTGATATAGCAATAACTGTATCGCCAAGTTCGGCGTAACTAATATGGCGATTCCCATCGGTTAGCGCAATACATTCGCTATTTCTTACACCGCTATATGACTGAAGACGTTCAGATAAATCACTCATAGCTTTATCGATAGTCCTGTATTAAAGTCCATTATGTGAAAAGCTAAAGTCCATCATGTGAAAAGGTAGCTAATGTTTTTACCAAACCGGCAATTTTTCTACTATATAAACCTACCACCTCGGACAGAAAGGGGTTGCTATCAACAAGAACCGTGGCCTTATTTAGGGAACCGATCATTACTCTAGGGTTTTGATCGTAATAACTCCCCCAGCACTCGGCATTCTCCACCAAGCTACCAGAATTAGCATCCGCAAGAATTCGTGGTTCAAAACCTAAGCGATGTATTAAACGGCTAACCTGTTGTGTTGCAGTAAACGCCATCCAGTTATACCCTGCTTCTGACATCATCATAGCCACGACAATAAACATCAGTAACCCAGTACCGCGATTAGCTATGGCGAGATTACCAATTTCAACAATTGAATTTCGATCCACAGGTCGCTTTTCAAAATAGGCAATTTTCTGTTCGATAGGTCCGTCTAGATATTGCTCAAGAAACATAGCTTGCCTTCCCCCCAAAGACAGACCCACAACCGCATCAACTTCACCCTCTGTCTCCATAGTCAGTAACAAGGGTAGGAACTCTGTCAAAACAGCTTTATGGACTGACTCGTATTTGTTAGATATATAAGCTTCTAGCTGCTGTCGGTCCCGACTGCCTCTTGGGTAGAGCTTGAAATCTGCTGAGGCACTTATATGACGGCTAATTTTGTCGTCTTTTACTTGCTGTCCGTTGCTACTAAGTAACATGACGTAATACTCCGCTTTGCATTTGATATTGATCACTATAGCTAGCGAAGCTTAAGGGAAACTTACGTATCGAGAAAATTGAGAATAAACGGGGGCAATTAATACCAACCAGGATGTGAATTAGCACTATGTAAAGGGCATTGGGTAGAGTTAGCTATGAGAAACAATGATTTACCGTTTGAACTAGCAAGGCAATCTGCTGGAGTTCATTGACGGCGGCTCTAATGGGCTGGGTAAAAGAGGGGGACTGGTGAAATTTATGTATAAAAAAAGGCGGCATTGAAACAAGTGCCGCCTTTTTTCTGTACTTTCTTACTTTATATAACTAAATTATCGCAAGTCGAAACGATCCAGAGTCATAACCTTAGTCCATGCATCGACAAAGTCAGACACAAACACTTCTTTTGCATCATCTGCCGCATAGAATTCTGCAACGGCACGTAGCTCTGAGTTGGACCCAAAGATCAAGTCAACTGGAGTGCCTGTCCACTTAAGCTCTCCAGTCGCTCGATTACGCCCCTCATATATACCTTCCGTTGATGATTTCGTCCACTCAACCGACATATCAAGTAAATTAACAAAGAATTTATTGTTCAATGCTCCGGGGTTCTCGGTTAATACACCGTGCTGAGACTGCCCGGTATTGGCGCTAAGAACTCGCATACCCCCAACTAAAACTGTCATTTCGGGTACACTCAAGCTCAACAGGCTCGCTCTTTCTATAAGTGCTTCTGCGGGTGAATGTCTGCCTCCTTCTGCATCGTAATCGTCAGAAAAATAGTTTCGGAAACCATCTGCCGTTGGCTCAAGCACTGCGAATGAACTCACGTCAGTCTGGCTTTGTAACGCATCCGTTCTTCCTGGAGAAAAAGGGACCTTCACATTATAACCAGCTACCTTAGCTGCCTGCTCTATCGCTGCCGCTCCACCCAGTACAATCAGGTCTGCCAAAGAGACTTGCTTTCTGGCGTTAGATTCATTGTAGCCCTGTTGGATCATTTGCAAGGCATCCAGTACTTTAGCCAATTCAGCGGGCTGATTGACCGACCAGTTTTTCTGCGGAGCCAGCCGGATTCGTCCGCCATTTGCTCCGCCACGCATGTCAGTATCACGGAAGGTGGCCGCAGAGGCCCAGGCAGTATTAACCAATTGTGCGGTCGATAAACCAGAGTCCAGAATCTTCTTTTTGAGCTTGTTTGCATCTCTATTGCTGATCAGTTTGTAATTAGCTTTTGGTACCGGGTCTTGCCACAGTAACTCTTCGGTCGGCGCCATAGAACCCAGATAACGAGAACTGGGCCCCATATCACGATGAGTCAATTTAAACCACGCTTTAGCAAAAGCCACTTCAAACTGTTCAGGGTTATCCAGCCAGCGCGAAGTAATTTTCCGGTATGACGGATCCATTTTGAGTGCCAGATCAGTGGTAAACATGATAGGCGCATGCCGCTTGGAAGAATCGTGAGCATCGGGGACAAGACTTGCTGCTGAGTTACTAGCGGGAATCCACTGCGTTGCACCTGCCGGACTTTTGCTTTTAACCCACTCCCAGTTATAAAGGTTCTGCAAATAATTATGGGTCCAAGCCGTTGGGTTGACTGTCCATGCGCCTTCTAAACCACTAGTGATGGTATCGGCACCGTTGCCACTGCCACAGCTATTGATCCAGCCCAGACCTTGCTCTTCCAGGCCCGCTGCTTCAGGTTCAACATCGACACACTTATCTGGTTTACCCGCACCGTGAGCTTTGCCAAAGGTATGTCCACCGGCAATTAATGCTACAGTCTCTTCATCGTTCATCGCCATCCGTGCAAAGGTCTCGCGAATATCATGAGCGGCGGCCAAAGGGTCGTGATTACCATTTGGGCCTTCAGGGTTTACATAAATAAGACCCATCTGAACGGCAGCAAGTGGGTGCTCCAAACCTCGCTCTTTGGTATAGCGCGCGTCACCAAGCCATTCGCCCTCTGGGCCCCAGTAGATGTCGTCAGCTTCCCAAGAATCTACCCGTCCCCCGGCAAAACCAAAAGTGTCAAAGCCCATTGATTCCATCGCCACCGTTCCAGCGAGTACCATGAGATCGGCCCATGAAATATTCTTTCCATATTTCTGTTTGAGCGGCCACAGCAAGCGCCTTGCCTTGTCTAAATTGGCATTATCAGGCCAGCTATTGAGAGGGGCAAAACGTTGCATCCCGCCATCTGCACCACCACGACCATCGCTAAGACGATAAGTGCCTGCACTGTGCCATGCCATACGAATAAAAAATGGCCCGTAATGCCCATAATCGGCTGGCCACCAGTCCTGCGAGGTTGTCATAGTATTGATGAGGTCTTGTTTTACCGCATCCAGATCAAGACTCTCAAACGCTTCAGCGTAATTGAACTCTTCACCCATTGGGTCTGATTTTGGGGAATGCTGGCGCAGTGGCTCTAAACTCAAACGGTTAGGCCACCAATGATCATTGGTGGCCATGTCTGCTTGGGCATTCGCGAAATTAATAGACAACATCGTGTATAAGCCAAGCACTATGAAAGCTATTGAAAGTCTTTTTCGTTTAAACATGATATTGCTCCCCTATTCAAAAAGAAGAACTATGGTACGGCAGGCCATAGTCAACTAAACAATTGGAATAACCTATTAGGTTGATAGGTATTTCCTTATCTACGATACTTCTACAAAACTTCTTACGGTACTGGTTTCAGTACTATCACTTTCAGTACTATCAGGTATTCGTACTTCGCTTTCATCAATTGCAGATGATCACTTACAGACGATTATAAGTAATATTCATTTCCTTGTAACCATCCACAAATCCAGAAAGTGCATTTATCGGCTCACCAGCCAATTGAACATTAGTCATCCGGGATGTAATAACCTCAAGCATAACCTTAATCTGTAATCGCGCTAAATGCGCACCAAGACAGAAATGCGGGCCTAATCCAAAAGTACGGCTATCTTTCTGCACCGACTCACGTTGGCAGCGCGTAATATCAAAACGGTTAGGACCCTTAAAGATGTTTTCATCTCGATTAGCCGATGCCAGCCATACGATAACCTTATCCCCCTTGCGAATAGTTTGCCCTCCCAGGTCAACATCTTCCGTTGCCGTACGGCGATAATTTATAATCGGGGCTCGAAAACGAAGAATTTCTTCTACCGCATCTGGAATGAGTTCGGGATTTTTCTGTAGCATTAAGTATTGATCGGGTTGTCGTATGAGTTCGCGTATACCATATGCCGTCGCGTTTCGGGTCGTTTCTATTCCACCAATAATTAAATTAAGAAAGAAAAGCCCGTATTCAAGGTCTGTCAATTGCTGCCCGTTATCGCGCGTCGCGGCCAACATTTCTGTCGTTAGGTCATCACGTGGAGAGATACGATGGTCTGTGGCAAGTTGC